>JBAXBM010000121.1:0-7165 GCA_037141995.1 Candidatus Omnitrophota bacterium | reverse complement strand
CTTGTTCCGGTTTCAACAAACCTCCCACGTCAATCTCGTCCACCTTGGCGTTAAACGCAGAACTATTCAGTCCAAATGCCCGGACAACCCCGCTTAAAGATTTATTATTCTTCTCATCAAGATAGGCATCCTTCACTTCTTTTGCTGAATATTCATCGGCCTTGGAAAGCTCGAGCAAAATCTGATATTTCCTGCCCCACACCTTGCTTGAATGATAAAGGGTATCCCCCAGATCAAAAATCAGCACTTTAATAGGCATCTTGCTGCGAGATTCAAGGCTTGAATTGTCTTGTAAAGAAGAGGGCTTCCTCTCTTTAGAAATATTATTTACCCGAACACCCAGCAAGACTTGCTTGCGATCAGGAAGCCCTGCCGCATCGATCGCATTGACCATACTCATATCATCTGGATAAATATTAACACCCCCCGCGAAATACTTCCGTGGGATCGTTGCCTGCGTGGCGGGGTCGTATTCTTCGCGGATAAAGTTATACGCGCCTTTCTTGAATGACGCGACGTAGCGTGACCAGATCTTTTCGGACTCTTTCGGGTCGTCGATATTGACACCGGCGACTTTATTCTGGCCGACGTAGAAGCCGAGCGGAGATTGCTGGATCGTACCCATGACTTTCTTTTTATACCAGGCGGCCAGGATCAGGGAGTTGTAGACCTGACGGAGCTGGGCGAAGTTTTGGCCTTCGTTGACTTCTTTTTCAAGGACGGGGATGATGATCTCGCGGAGGATGTTTTTGGCGATATCGTTAGGCATGTTGAGACGAGGCAGTGCCTCGTCTTTACGGGCGCTGATAGCGATATAATCGGATTCAAGCATGACTTCCAGGCGGGTTTCGGCGATATAGGCAGTGGCGGCTTGAGCGTTTTCATAAACCACAGCTTGGGCGGGCATGATCCAGACTTTGTTAAAGGTATCGACGGGGATGTCTGTTGTGCCGAATTTTGTGAAGGCTTCCGCATAAACACGCTTCCAGAATTTCTTGCCGGTCTCCCCTTCAGGATAAACCAGACTCGCGGTGATCTGCTTTAACAAATAATCTTCAGCTAAAAGGTCGCGCCCCATCTCGGTGCGGCCAAAGGCATCGGGAACAATACGATCCTTTTCATAAGGGCTAAGATTGACCCAAAGATCCTTTTCAGGAATAGTCAGCGCGGCGAGAAAATATTTGATCAGGCGGGTGGACTCAGCTTTCAACTGCTCCTGAGACGCTTTGGAATCCCCTGGCGCCAGGATAAAATCAAACCGGAACGGGGTGTCAGGATATACCTTCATGCCCGTCAACTGCGACGGCTTAAACGCAGGGCTGAGATCAATCCGCACACCGGGCGCCGGGAGCGTCAATAAAGTTTGTGCCTGCGCCAACCCAATTGACCCAGTAACACTGGTCGTCACGAATGTCGTAAGCACCAACGCCGCCACGATCCGGCGAAGCTTTAGATGTAAAATAAAGGCTATCAATGTCAGCATACTTTTTACCATATTGGGAATCCCACGTCCAAACTGGTATAAGTATATAATATAATTAATTGGTTTGCCAAGAAAGTTTGAGGCCCCAAAACCTAGGTTAAAACCCCTTCGCGCGCAAGGCGTCGGTGATGACTTTTCGTTCCGGTGTCATGAGCTTGGCATTAAAGGCCATCCGGCGCGTCATGCTTTTTAATTTCTCAATCGCCGGCACTGCCATATATGCCTTCAATCGCTCTTCATCAATCCCGCTTTTTTGACGCATATCGCTTGATCCTTCCAATGGCCTGAAGAGCTTCAATGTCAATCATATCCGTCTTGCGACCGGCTTTCTTTTTCATCCGAATTAAATCCGGGATCGATATCAAAGATATAACCATATCTCCCGTCTTAACATCCTCACGCCTCCGATAAGCTTGGCTAAAGTTTATATCATCAACGATTAAAATATCAACATGCTCAAACTCAAGTTCAGGATTATAAACGCTAAAAACCAGCATATTCTTTTCTTCAATCCAAATACGCCTTTTTTCAGGATCCGCGAAATCATCCAGCAAAACAGGCAGCCTTGGTTTAAACCCAATAATCTTGATCGCCTGAACAAGCCTCTTCACATCCGCCGTTTTCAAAGAAACCAGAATATCCAAATCCCCTGTGGCACGATCATAACCATGCAAATTCACGGCCATACCCCCAACAACAAGATAAGGAACCTTGCTCCGATGCAACTCTCTTAATAATTTCTCGCAATAAAACATTCTTTACCTGCACCGTTTGATCGCGACTTGATTTCTTAGACAATAATTATCACTACTAGCGCATATCAACACTTTTCCGAAAAAACTAACGCTACACATCTTAACGATGCCCTGCCTTGATCACATAAACGATTCGGGCATCATTCTCGATCAAATATAAAATCAGGTAATTCCCGCACCGGATCCGATACTTCTCCTGCCCTGATAGTTTCTTGCCATCACCAGAACGCGGATCATCCGCCAATGACCTGATCTTTTCCAGGACAGACAAAATATCTTTCCGCGATAATGACTCAATTTCCTTGATCGCTGCGCGCTTGATCTCAACCTTAAATTTTGCCATCAGCCTTCAACTTCTTCAGCAAGGTTTCAAATGAAATTGCCGGTTCTTTCGCTCGCTCTTTAAACGCATTCAGGTCTTCCTGATTCTCGGCAAGTTCGTGAAGCAGGGCATCATGGATAATATCAGATACCGACTGCTCGGTTTCCAAAGCCTTAACTTTTAAAATATGATGTATCCCCGGATCGAAATAAACCGTTGCCCTTTTTGTCAATGTCGACGCCATAACCACCTCCTGTGTGCATCACAATCCTAACATAACAACGTTATAACGTCAAGATGCTGTCCCCCTCACCCAAACACCTTTTTCCCCCTCAACTGGCGGTGATACGCCACGGCGAAGCGGTGGGCTTCGTCGCGGGTGCGTTGGAGGAGTCTTAAGGCCAGAGAATCTTTGGCGAGAATGACAGGGTCGCGCTTACCGGGGACGAAGACTTCTTCTTCACGCTTGGCGAGTGAAATGAGCGGGATCTGGACATCGAGTTTCTTGAGCTCATCAGATGCGGCAGAAAGCTGACCCTTGCCCCCGTCGATGATGATCAGGTCAGGATAAGCGGCGCCTTCCCGCTTGAGGCGGCCATAGCGCCGGCGCACAACCTCAGCGACCATCTTGAAATCATCCATGCCCTCAACAGCTTTAATGCGGAAACGGCGGTAACGGGATTTATCAGGCTTGCCGTTAAGAAATGACACGAGCGACCCGACAGCCTCCTGGCCCATGGTCGTCGAGATATCAATGCACTCCAGGCGCTCGGGTAACCGCGGCAGGTGGAACGCACGCTCAAGCTGTTCGGCTTCCTTGAAATAATTCGCATCCGCATTCGAGGCATACAGCGCCCCGATGGCCCGCAAACGATCGCGCATGACCGCGGCTTGCTCAAAAAAACGCTCGGCGGACAAACGCTCCATATCCTCCTTCATCTCCCGGTAAAGGTCATCCCGGCGACCTTCAAGGATCAGGGAAATACTTTTGATATTGCGACGATACTCTTCCGGTGATGATTCCCCGATACACGGTGCCTCGCACAGGCCGATATTATGATACAGGCAAACCTTGTCCGGCAAAACCCCGCAGGTGCGGAAAGGAAATACTTTTCGGATAAGCACCAGCGCCTCACGGATCAAAGCAGAATCCACATACGGGCCGAAATAATGCGATCCCTTTTTACGGTCTTTAATACCGGCCAGGCGCACCACCGACACCAACGGAAACTCATCACCGGAAATTTCAATGTACGGATACGTCTTGCCGTCTTTTAACTCAATGTTGTACCGCGGCATATGCTCTTTAACGAGGGCGGCCTCTAGGATCAAGGCCTCCGCCTCGCTGTGCGTTAACATCACCTCAATATCGGCAATATTATCCGCCAGCAGGCCTGTCTTCAAACTCCTTGACGCCCCGCGGAAATACGACTGCACACGCCGCCGAAGATTCACCGCTTTGCCGACATAAATAATCGTACCGGCGCTGTCTTTCATGAGATACACACCGCTGGTCAAGGGAAGGGCCGCTATTTTATCCAAAAGAAAAGACATCCACTGCTCCGACACAATTTACATTTATACATGTACGCACAAGAAGCTCTTTCTGCTGTCTGAGCAGACAGGCATGCCGTAAGCTTCAGCCATAACGCTATCAAACCCATTGGGCGTTTATACATATACGCATAAGAAGCTGAAGGCATACCTAGGATGCGAGTTCAGAAACCAAGCTTTCATCAATTCCCTTTTCTAGAGAAAGCTGTTTCTGCTGTCTGAGCAGACAGGTATGCCGTAAGCTTCAGCCATAACAAGTACAATTTATATGTAAAAAACGCAGATCACTCAATAGCGATAAGAAGTCAGCGCTTGAATAATTTCCCCACTTGCCTTGCCTGGGAAAGGCCGAGCACATACGCCGCCCCGAAATAAACCGCTCCGCCCAAAAACGCAACCAGCAGAAACCGCACAGATTCCATAACTCCCCCGAAATACTGCCATGCCCCGAAAATCACAAGCCCCATCACAAGCCCGGCAATAAAAAGCTTCATAAAAAAATCCCGGAACGCGCCAGTCAACCCGCCGATACGCCGTTCCAGGACCACAAAAAGAATGCTCACATTCACCAGGGACGCGATCGCGCTGGCCAAAGCAATCCCTGCCAGTTTCATCGGAAACATCAGCACCACATTCAAAAAAACATTGACGCCCAGGCAAACAAGCGCCGCCTTGACCGGCATGCGCGTATCCTGCATGGCATGAAAGGCCGACGCCAGGATTTTGACCCCGCCATACCCCATCAGGCCAAGGCTGAAATAAAAAAGCACCGACGCAGTCTGTTCCGTTGACGCCGCATCAAAAACCCCCCGTTGAAAAATCACACGCGTCAAAGGCTCGGCTAAAAGGCATAAAAAAATAGTCGTCGGCAGCATCACAAAAAAAATATTTTCCAGGGCAAACACAATGGTGCGCCGCAATTCCGCCTTGTTATCCGCCACCACATGCCGGGCAAAGGCCGGCAGGGTTGCGGCGGCAAGCGCCACCCCAAATACGCCCATGGGAAAAAGAACAATCCGGTTGGCATAATAAATGGCCGATATCCCGCCGGCCCCAACAATCGACGACAAAGACGCGCAGATCGTATCCACAAAAATATTCAACTGATATACCGCCGACCCGACAAGCCGCGGGACAAGCAGTTTCCCGATCTGGGCCGCCCCGGGATGCCGCAGGGCCCGCGGCCAAGCCAACTTGATCCCGTGGCGCGCCAAAGCCCGCCACTGAAATATAAACTGCATGATCCCTCCGGCGATCACCCCCAGCGCCAGGCCGTAGACCGGTTCTCTCATCCAGGACACCGCCATCAATGTTGAAGCAATCAGGGCAATATTGAGCAGACACGGCCCGAAAGCCGGCATCATAAAAGCGCCATACGTAAACTGCACCGAAGAAAAAAGCGCGGTCAACCCGATCAAAACCAAATACGGAAACATGATACGCGTCAGATCAACGGTTGTCCTCAATTTCCCCGCATCTTCCGCAAACCCGGGAGCCATCATATGCACAATGGCCGGCGCGAAAAGGACGCACACCAGGGTGATCCCGCACAAAACAATAAACGCCCAGGCCGTTGCCGCATTCAAAAACTCCGCCAGCTCGAGCGGCTTTTTTTCTTTATATTCGGTCATCACCGGAACAAACGACGAATTCGCCGCACCTTCCCCGATCAGGTCGCGGAAAAGATTGGGCAAACGAAAAGCCAGGACAAAGGCATCCGCTCCGGCTGCCGTTCCGAAGAAGCGGGCAAAAATAATATCCCTCGCGAATCCGAGGACCCGGCTGGCCAGCGTCCCCAATGACATGATGGATGTGGAACGAAGGATGTTTCCCAATGAATGGGTGCGCGGCATTTTATCGGTTGACATAAAAAAGTCCGTTTGTTATACTTCAAATTCAACTTAATAAACAAGGAGTTTTAACGTGCCTCAACGCAAGACCGCTGTAAAAGACCTCAAGAAAAACCGTGCGCGCCAGATGCATAACCTTGACATCAAGTCCGCACTCCGTAAAACTGTCAAGGAATTCGTCGCCGCCACGTCTGTCGACGGGGCAAAAGCCAAAGATCTGCTGCCGATTGTCTACAAGAAAATCGACAAAGCGGCCAAACGCAACATCATGCACAAAAAAACCGCCGCTCGCCGCAAATCGCGTTTCGCTAAACTTTTGACGGCCGCACAAGCTCCGAAAGCTTAATTAACGCCACTTCAACTGTTTGTTCCCGCGTGAGCAAACCTGATAACTTGATTCTTTCATCAGCCTCCTGGATCACCAGGAGGCCTTTTTTATACATATCCGAGGGAACAGTCCCTTTAATTTTTTGGCACCACCACCACCGCACCGCACCCAGAGCATTTTCAGCCGCATCATCAGCCAGCAGCGCCTGAAGCCGCACAAGGAACCCGGCCCGGTCAGATACAAGATCACCCAAAAGATCAAAAATATTCTTTTTATCAATACCGCCAGACACCTTGAACAAGGCCGCCAGCCGCTTACGCAGGGCATTCCGCCGGTCCCATCCGGCGGCTTCCAGGATAAGCACGCACCCATCCGGCCTGCCCTCAAGGACATATTCAATAAATTCAAGATTCTGATCACTGAGTTTATCGGCCGCGCTGATAAGGATGATGCGCCGGTTGGACAATACAGGGACGGTCAATAACGCCACTTTCAAGTCATTGAAATCAAGCCCCTTGGCCTCAAGGCGAGTGAAATCAAATTTGAACGCATCCGGCGTCGTAAAAAAACGGTTTTGTAATTCACGGATGATCTTGTCACGCAAAAGGACATCGGTTCCGAGGATCAGCTGATGCATCGCGTTAACCCCCGTCAAAATTCCCCAAAACTACCAGTTCTCAACCGTGCGTGCCACCACGCGCAGGGCAAGGTCTTTAAGCGCGGCGTCGATGGCCGTAGATTCGGGAGATGACGTATAATATGTCGCCTCACCGGAAAAGGCAGGTTCTTCCCAAACAACTTTCTTCGCTGCCGGATCCCACAACGTCAAGGCCACCGTCACCCGGATACGGTATTCCTTAACAGCCTCATTCT
>JBAXBM010000120.1:0-7186 GCA_037141995.1 Candidatus Omnitrophota bacterium | reverse complement strand
CCCCCCTTGCCTGACTGCATGAGAATAGATGTAATCAATAAAATACAGGTGATAACATGTATGACCGTAACAAATGTGATCACAATAACTCCTTTAATTAAGCGGCTTTTTTGATGATGGCCGCAAAAGAATCCGCCTTGAGGCTTGCGCCGCCGACAAGCGCCCCATCGATATCCGGCTGAGACATAAGTTCCGCCGTGTTTTCCGGCTTCACACTGCCGCCATACTGAATCCTGACAGCCTCCGCTGTCGCTTCATCAAACATCCGGGTGAGAACACCGCGGATAAACTGGTGCACTTCCTGGGCCTGAGCTGACGTCGCTGTTTTCCCGGTTCCAATCGCCCATACAGGCTCGTACGCAATAACCACCGTATTCATATCCTCTTTGGTAAGACCCGCCAAAGATCCAGTCACATGATCTTTAACCACATCAAAAGTTTTTCCTGCCTCGCGTTCTGCCAGATTTTCGCCCACACAAACAATAGGTTTAAGCGCATACCTGAAAGCCGCCTTAAGCCGGCGGTTCACGGTCTCGTTGGTTTCGCCGAAATATTGCCGGCGCTCCGAATGCCCGATAATCACATATTCCGCGCCTGACGCCTTGATCATGGCGCCTGAAATCTCGCCGGTAAAAGCGCCCTCGGCTTCCCAAAAAAGATTCTGTGCTCCCAGCGCAATCCCTGAACCGGCAAGCACTTTCGCCGTTTCCGTCAAGCTGATAAACGGCGGACAAACCACGGCGTCCACGGCCGATTGCCCCGCCAGCTCTTTCTTTAAAGCTTCCACCAGGGCAACGGCTTCTGCCGGCGCCTTGTACATTTTCCAGTTACCCGCAATGATCTTCTTGCGCATAAAAACCTCTTTCGTCATGAATTACCGGCACGTGCCGCCGCAACAGCAACCGGAAGATTTTTTCTTGTCATTGAGCGCCGTGATGCCGGGGAGCTCCTTCCCTTCAAGATACTCCAGCGCCGCACCGCCACCTGTTGAAATGTGTGTCATCTTATCTTCAAGGCCGAACTTCGCCACAGCGGCCGCAGAATCTCCGCCGCCGATGATCGTCTTGATCCCCTTGTCCTGCAGGGATGCGAGGTGAATCGCGATCTCTTTAGTCCCGTTCTCAAAAGGCGCACGCTCAAAAACACCCAGCGGGCCATTCCAGATAACCGTCCTGGCGCCGGAAAGAATAGCCTTAAACTTGGCACGGGTTTTGGGCCCGATGTCCAGTGATTCAAACCCGTCGGGAATCACATCTGAAATTTTGGCATCATCCGAATCAAAATTCGGGACGATCACAAAATCCTCGGTCATCTCGATCCTGACCCCAGCGGCCTTGGCCTTGGCCAAAATTTCTCCCGCCAATTCAATCCTGTCTTTTTCAAGCTTTGAATTACCGATACTGATCCCGCGCGCCTTAAGGAACGTATACGCCATACCGCCGCCGATCAGGATTGTGTCGGCCTTCTTTAAAAGGTTCTCAATAAGAAGGATCTTGTCAGAAACCTTCTTGCCGCCGAGAATCACAACAAAAGGACGCTCGGGTGCATTGACCGCCTTGCCAAGGTACTCGATCTCCTTTTCGATCAGGAACCCGCTTACTGCCGGAAGATATGCCGCCAAACCGGCTGTCGAAGCATGGGCGCGGTGCGCCGTACCGAAAGCATCATTAACATAAACATCAGCGAGAGACGCCAGCTCTTTGGCAAATGCGGGGTCATTCTTCTCTTCTTCTTTATGAAACCTGAGATTTTCCAGGAGAAGGACCTTGGCCGGTGCTGCGGCCGCTTCCTTCCGGACCGTTTCACCCACACAGTCACTCAGGAGCGTTACCTCCTGGCCCAGCAACTCAGCCAACCGCTTTGCCGCCGGCGCCAGTGAAAATTCTTTCTCAAACCCCTTGCCCGCCGGACGGCCGAGATGGCTCATCAAAATGACCTTGGCGGCCCCGTGATCAATGGCATACTTGATGGTCGGCACCGCCGAACGGATACGGATATCATCGGTGATTTTTTCACCGTCAAGCGGGACATTGAAATCCACGCGGATAATAACCTTTTTTCCTTTCAGATCAACATCACGTACGGTCATCTTGCTCATACAACCTCCGGTAAAAATAATGGTTAAGGATCTATTTTCACTCCGGTTTCAAAAGGAAACACGGAAAGAAGGAATTTAAAATTTTAAACATTATATATTGCGAAGCGTGTTTGTCAAATTTCACGCGATAGTCCCTGCTCCCGGGAGCGCTTCTCTACCATAAATACAGCTGCCAGCAATAACCCCATGGCCAGCCAAAGCAGGCGGCTCAGCTGAACCGAGTAAAATGTTGTGTCCAGGGCGCTCTGGACCATAATCCCGGCCCAGCCGGCGAAAAGGCCAACAATAAAAACACCTCCAACATCATGGCTGGCCGCGCGGACCCCGCATGCCGTCCTGCGCGCCACACGCGAGATAAACCATAAAAAGATCCCCAGGCCCAACACCCCGATTTCAGCCGCCATCTGCAAATACGAATTATGCGGATAGGCCTGCCATCGGACCGGATACTGCCGGATAACAACCGTATAAGTGTTCAATCCTGTCCCCGCAGGATGATCCGCAATCACACGCAGGGCATCTTTCCAGAATCCCAACCTGCCTGACCCCTGGATCGCAGATACATCAAAAAATTCTTTTAAAACAGGACTATCCGAAAGGAGCGTGACATGCCGGGACGTCAAAATCATGGGAGTAAAAATAATTAGGAAAACGCCTGCCGACAACACCAGAGACAAAAGATAACGTGGCCGCAACATGCCCAGGACACTCACCCCCACCATAAAACCAATCCAGGCGCCGCGTGAAAAAGTAAGACCCAGAACGGCCAATAAAGAAACCGTTAAAACCACCATGCAAGCTCGCCCCAAAAAAGAAGAAAAAATGCCGCGCGCATCACGGGTCCAGGACCAGCACGTCAACGCCAGGGCAGGTAAAAGAGCAAAGATCAAATACGCGCCCAGGCCATTGGGATGCCGCATCGCCGCACGGACACGCCCGGCAGAAAGGAGCTCCCCCTTAAACAGGTCATGCCCCTGCCATAACTGCCACATCCCGTCAATGGACACAAGGAACGCCGAAACGAGCAAAACCCAGGCAAAGCGCACAATCCTTTCACGCGATGTAAATGTACCGGCTGCTGTCAAAAAAAGAAGCGCCGCGCCAACGGATTTCCCGGCAAAAGCCCGGATACTCAAACGCGGATTGACACTCCATAAGATAGAGAGTCCGCATATTCCCAAGAAACATACCAGCGGCAGAATAATGCCGGGGCTCAGCGCTTGAGGTATCAGCACCCCCATTTTCTGGCGGCGCGCAGCAATCCCGCGATTTACAAGAAAAATAAAAATAGCTAAATAACCAAAAAACTCAACCCCGGCTGTTGACACCGGCAGCACAAACACCAGGGCGCAAAGGCAAATAAAAACAGCACGGTCAAACCATAACATCACGACACCTGTATTTATTTGCTCTATCGCAGGCACATTCGCCATTAATAGGCCCCCTTTCCTTTCAGGACAACAGGAATCGTTTCCATAAGAATCTGAATATCCAGCATAAATGACCAGTTGTTGATATACCAGATATCCCATTTAACCAGCTGGCCGAATGTCAGATCGCTCCGCCCCCGGACCTGCCATAATCCCGTGATCCCGGGATGAACCTCCAGCCGCTTAAGCTGCTTGAAATCTTCCTGTTCAACCTGGTCCAGCGGCAATGGCCTTGGGCCGACAATGCTCATGTCCCCCATCAGGACGTTTATGATCTGGGGCAATTCATCCAGGCTGTACTTGCGCAAAAACCGCCCCAGCCGCGTAACCCGCGGATCCTGACGGATCTTGAAAATCGGGCCGTCAACCTCATTCTTTTCCTTCAGCGCCGCAAGCTTTTCGTCCGCATCCGCTGACATACTCCGGAACTTCCACATGCGGAATATCTGCCCGCCGCGCCCATAACGCCTGGAAAAATAAAAAACAGGGCCGGCACTATCACACTTGATCAACGCCGCCACGCAAAGGAATACCGGTGCCAATACTATAAGTCCCAGCATGGAAAAAACAACATCAAAAGCACGTTTCCCGGATTGCCGGCGGGTCTGTCCGATATCACAATACTCCAGAACCGGGACAAAGCCGATATTGTATTTGAGAATCTCCCCCGTCGCTTTGTCAAAAGCCTGCGGTACCACCCGCACCCCCATCCCGAGATCATTGGCCGTATCCAGCATGCCATGAAAAACATCACCATCCGGATGGATCGTGATCATAATCTTGTGCGCGAAATGCCGGGCAGCCACATCCGCCAGATCAGATAAACGGCCTAATACCCGATAACGCCCGCCGAGCATTTCTGTTGTCTTGCGATCATCCAGAAACCCGATAATCCGCAGGCCCATTTCCGGGCGACGCTCGATCTCAGCGGCCAGCATCATCCCGACTTTGCCGGCACCGATAATAACCACATTAAAATTATTATACCCGCGCGCAACCAGGAAAGCGACAAAACGCCGCTTCACGGCACGCCAAAAAATAAAAAACACGGCCGTTAATACCATCATAAGTAAAAATACAGAGCGGGGAAAATTATGGATCTTCGCGGTATAGACAACGGCCATTACCACAATGCCCGCGAAGAAAACCGAACGGAGCACTTGCCCGAACTCCCGCCCCTGCACCCATTCCCGGTGCGTCGCGTACAGCTTGTATATGCTGTTAAAACACAGCACAGCGACAAGCCAGCTCAGGAAAACAATATAGTACGGACTGGTTGTGTCCTGAAAAAGGGTGTGCAAATCAACAGTAAACGCATTCTCCCGAAGACGGCATGCCAAAACAATAGAAATAGAAACACTGACAATATCAAAACCAACATACACACTGCGGATAAAAAGGCCGGACATGCGCTGGATCATTTCGCCCCCCTCAGAAAACTTTTGACAATCAGCCACACAAACAACGTATTCCCCACAAGATACCTCCGCCACAAGCGGCGCGGCTCACAACAAAGCCGGAAAAGCCACTCCAGGCCCAATTTGCCCATCCAGCGCGGCGCCCGGGGTTTTGTCCCTGCAATAAAATCAAACGCAGCGCCAATCCCGATAAGGACAGGCGCTTCAAGGGCCTGCCGGTTGATGGCATTCCAAAAATCCTGTTTCGGCGCGCCGAGACCTACCCAAATAATATCAGGTTTTGCCGCATTAATAAACCGCACAACATCCGGGTCTGCGTGCCCGGCTTTTGCCATATACGGCGGCGACAATTTTCCAACGATATCAAGCCCCGGGAATCTGGCTATTAAAACGGCCGCCAACCTGTCACACGCTTCTGTGGTGCCGCCGTAAAAAAAGTGCCGCCAGCCTAAAGCTCTCCCGTGATCACACAGCCGCTCCATCAACTCCGGACCGTAGGTCCGGCTGACCTCCTTGTGCCCCGCCAGACGGCCAAGCCAGGCCACCGGCGCACCATCAGGCGTAACCATGGCGGCATGATTAATAACCTGGCAATAATCCGCATCCCTGCGGCAATCCATAATCGTGGACACCGGTGCCACGCACACATACCCCTTCTGAGATTGCGCGATCATCCCCGCGATCACGTCCTCGGCTTTCCCGGGATTAACCGCAGAAATCTTCACACCGAGGACATCATAAACAACGGCCGACTGCCACATTGAGATACAGTTCAGCTTGGAGCACACCGCATCAAATTCAATATCAGCCCGTGACAAATACTGCCTGTAAGAAAGAATATCTTCCGGACGCCCCTGCAGTTCCGGAGATACCAGGCACAGCCTAAAACCGGCCTCTTTCAGACGCAGAAAAGCATCATGATCTATCGGCAGCCGGCTGAAACAATCCACCCATACCCATTTGACACGTCCTTTTACCGCCAGCACCGTATCCATCCCCTCCAGCTCCGAGAATCTGACAGCGACGCCGCTTTCACCGGCCCAGGCCAGCTGCCTGATCATGGGGAATGATGAATCCAGAAAAAAATAATCCCTGACGCCATACTTTTTCACCAGTTCAAGAACCCGGAGTTCAATCCGTTCACTTTTAATGTTCAGGATCATCAGGCCGTGATGGTAATGTTTCAGAAATTCTTCAAAGTCTTCTCCCTCTTTGAACGGGTCATGCTGAAGAATCAGGCGGTCACCCCGATCCCTGAGATCAAGTTCGACCCCGAATTCCGGCGGGACATGTGCCAGCGCCTCAATCGTGTTAATCCGATGAGCAATATAAATCACGCGATTATCCTTTTTCTGAGGGTGATGCTATAACTTAATGTCCGGCAAATAAACTTCCATTTGGAAGCCAGCCCGGTATTCCAGCTTGAAACCCCGTGCACCCTCCCGGGGAACACAACAGGGAATCTGACAACTTTCATGCGGCAGGCTCTCGCCCGGCAAAAAACATAAAGATCCAGGGCAAAATCATGCGGGGCATCCTGCCATGCCGCATAAAAAGAACGATGGAAAATATTGGGCTGGGCATTGATATCCCATAAAAAACACCCGAAAAAAAACGTCTCAAAAACCCCCATCCCCCAGGTAAAAATCTCGTCGGTCCATGGCCTCCCGCGGCGAGAACCTTTAATCAAAAAATCTCCGGGGTATCCGGCACGCGCCATGATATCCATAGCCTTGAAACAATCCGCGGGATCAGTTTGCATATCCGCATGCGTCCAGCCCAGATAATCTCCGGTGGCAGCTTTCAGCCCCTGCAAGATCCCGAACCCGTATCCCTGGTTAACATGAACTCTCACAGATCGGGCAAAAAGATATCGCGGCAATAGGGCCGTCAGGACTTTTTCACTCCCGTCTTGCGATCCATTATCCACAAGAACAAGCTCAAAAGGATACCCCTCGGCCGCACGCGCGAAACGCTCCAGAATGAGCGGGATATTCCTGGCTTCATTGTAGCAGGGCACAACAATCGATAACTTCATTCCATCCTCCACTCATCACTGTTGCCGCAAGGCTTTCGCGGCCCTGATAAAAACATCGGCACGCAGAAAAAAACCAAGCTTGCTATCCCCGATATCCAGCGGCACAAAAAGGCACCGTTTCCCCTGGAACAGCTCCCGCGGCGTACCGCAAACATTCGCGTCATACAAAGCACCGACGGGATTGACAGTGTCATACGGGTGC
>JBAXBM010000119.1:0-7187 GCA_037141995.1 Candidatus Omnitrophota bacterium | reverse complement strand
GCCCCTGCCCGCCGCAGGAAGAACACTCACTCAAAGCCGTGCCGCCTTTGGCGCCGGTGCCCTGACAGTCCCGGCAAACCTCATTGCGCGGGACTTTAATCGTCTTCTTGACCCCCTTGAATGCTTCCTCCAGCAGGATCTCAACTTCATACTGGATATCCCTGCCGCGCGCGGCACGGCGCGACCGCCGACCGCCACCACCTCCGCCGCCAAAAGCATCGCCAAAGAAATGCCCCAGGATATCATCCATATTCCCTTCGCCGAAGACACTCGAAAAATCCGCGCCCCGGAAAATATCATCAGACGTATAATTCTGATCAATACCGGAATGCCCGTGCTGGTCGTAGGTCTGCCGTTTCTTGGGGTCAGACAAAACGCCGTAAGCTTCGGAAATTTCCTTGAACTTCTCTTCCGCGCCCTTCTTTTCACTTTCCTCAACACGATCCGGATGATAGCGCATCGCCAGCTGACGATAAACCTTCTTGATCTCTTCCGGTGCGGCATCTTTCTTGACGCCGAGGATCTCGTAATAATCTTTTTTCATTTATCGTCCTGAACCTTAAAGTCCGCGTCAATCACATCATCTTTGCCAGCAGAAGGTTTTTCAGACTTAGGCTCCTGCGCACTGCCAGCATCCGGCCCAGGCTGAGCACCCGCCGCTCCTTGTTGAGCCGCCGCGGTCGCCTTGTACATCTCTTCCGCAAGCTTATGACTGGCCTTGGTCAGGGACTCCGTCGCAGACTTGATACGATCCGGCGCCTTGTCCTTGACCGCCTGCTTGAGTGTTTCGAGTTCCTTTAGAATACTGTCTCTCTCGGCCTGCGGCACCTTATCGCCGTAATCTTTGAGCGCTTTCTCTGTTGAATACACCAGGCTGTTGGCCTGATTCTCTATCTCCACTTCATCCTTGCGCTTCTTGTCTTCTTCCGCGTACTTTTCAGCTTCCTTAACCATCTTCTGGATCTCGTCATCCGAAAGCTTCTTCGGCGATGTGATGCGGATGGATTGTTCCTTGCCCGTCGCCTTGTCCTTGGCATGCACATGCACAATACCGTTCACGTCAATATCAAACGTCACCTCGATCTGCGGCACGCCGCGCGGTGCCGGCGGAATACCCACAAGGTCGAACCGGCCAAGTTCTGTATTATCATTGGCCATCTGGCGCTCTCCCTGCAGGACACGAATCGTAACGGCCGGCTGATTATCATCAGCCGTTGAAAAAACCTGGCTTTTCTTGGTCGGAATCGTCGTATTGCGTTCAATGATGCGGGTTGAAACACCGCCCATGGTTTCAATCCCCAGGGATAACGGCGTGACGTCAAGAAGAAGAACATCCTTCACTTCTCCCTTGATAATACCGCCCTGAACCGCAGCGCCGAGCGCCACGCATTCCATGGGATCAATCCCGCGTTCAATCTTCTGTCCGACCTCTTTTTCAACAAAGTTCTGCACAATCGGCATGCGTGTCGGGCCGCCGACCATGATGATCTTGTCAACCTTAACATCCTGCCCGAGTTTGGCTGTCGCATCCTTGAGCGCCTGACGGATCGGGCCGCGGCAACGCTCGACAATGGGACCAACAAGGCTTTCAAGCTTCGCCCGGTCAAAAGAAAGCGTTAAATGCTTGGGGCCCGTTGCGTCCGCGGTGATAAACGGTAAATTGATATCCGTCTGGATCGTCGAAGAAAGCTCAACCTTTGCCTTTTCCGCCGCTTCACGCAAGCGCTGGAAGGCCATCTTGTCCTGCATCAGGTCAATGCCGGTCTCTTTCTTAAACTCACCCACGATATGCGCAATGATGACATTGTCCATATCCGTGCCGCCCAGGAGATTATCGCCGCTCGTCGAAAGGACCTCAAATGTGCCGCCCTCGCCCATCTCAAGGATCGTGACGTCAAGCGTTCCTCCGCCCAGGTCAAATACCATGATCTTCTGTTCCTTGCCGGCCTTGTCAATACCATACGCCAAACAAGCGGCTGTCGGCTCATTGATAATGCGCAGCACTTTAAGCCCAGCAATTTCGCCGGCATCCTTGGTGGCCTGACGCTGATTGTCATTAAAATAAGCCGGAACCGTAATAACAGCGCCTTCAACGGTATCGCCCAGGTACTTTTCAGCATCATCCTTGATCTTCTGAAGGATGAACGCGGAAATCTGCTGAGGCGTGAAATCCTTGCCTGTTACTGTAAATTTATGATCCGTGCCCATCTTGCGCTTGGCAGCATAAACCGTTCCTTCGGAATTCATCGCGGCCTGACGGCGCGCCGGTTCACCCACAAGGCGCTGGCCGTCTTTGGTAAACGCCACAAAAGACGGAAAAGCTTTTCCTGATGCCACGCCAGCACCCTCGGCTGACGGGATGATGACCGGACGGCCGCCTTCAAGGACCGCGGCGGCTGAATTTGATGTCCCAAGATCGATACCAATGACTCTACCCATAACTACCTCCTGTTAATGACGGATCATAATCCGCCATATCATTCGGGCGGGTTTGGAACCCGCCCCTACATATTAATTATTTTTTTGAAACCTTTACTTTGGCGGTGCGGACGACGCGGCCGCCGAGGGTGTAACCTTTTTGAAATACTTCAAGAACAGTACCATCTTCATGGTCCGGAGATTCAAATACCATGAGCGCTTCATGATTTTCATGGTCAAACTTCAGACCCAGCGCCTCGATCTCGCGCACATCGTACTTCTTTAATAACTGCTGCATCCGGGCATATACCATCTCGACTCCTTTTAACAGGATATCCCCTTCGACCGGATTAGCCTTGGCCGCCGCAATCGTACGCTCAAAATCTTCAAAAAACCCTAACAACTCAATGATCACTTCCTCATGCGCATATTTGATCAACGCCGCCCGGTCACGTTCATGACGCTTACGCATATTGTCAAAATCCGCGAACAAACGGACATAAGCTTCTTTCGATTCTGCCAGCTCCTGCCGAAGTTTATCAGCTTCGCTAACTGTCACTTCTTCAGGCACCGCACCTTCCGGCTGTTCTTCTATTTTACTATTCTCGTTCTCCATATTTCTCCAAAACATAACAGGGTCAAAGTGTGTCGTGCATAAGTTCAGAAACATATTCCAACGTGGATACCACGCGCGAATAATCCATCCGCACCGGCCCCAGAACCGCGATACGCCCTGAAAGACCCCCGCGGGTTTTAAACCGCGACACCGCCATGGCACAATCCTCAAATGCCGGGCAATCTGTTTCCTGCCCGATATACACCTTAATCCGGCGGTCAAGATCACGCCGCAGGACCGCAAGAATCCTGTCTTTTTCTTCCAGGGCTTTTAAAATAGCAACCATCTTCTGCAAACTCTGGGTCCCCACGGCTTCCGCTAGATAATTCATCCCGCGAAAAATATACCCGTCAGGTTTCGCGTCAATACTCACAATGCTCATGCAATGCGTTGTTTCCGCGATCACCTGCGTCGTCATTTCAGCCAACGCTTCAAGCTCTTCAATCCCCCGCTCATATTCCTTGCGGATATTAAGCCGCTCTTCATCCAACAGCGCTATTTCCTGCATCAGGAAATCAACATAATAACGGTACCCGCGCTCGGTCGGCACACGCCCCGCGGATGTGTGCGGATGCGTCAAATACCCGTCCTCTTCGAGTTCCCCGAAAATATTGCGGATCGTAGCAGAACTGATATCCTGCTCATACTCCTCGGCGATGAATGCAGAACTGATCGGCGTCGTCGTACGGATATAATGCCGGACAACCATTCCGAGAATAATATCTTTACGCTGATAAGGATCCTCACGCATACAATGTTCCTTGACTGACAGGGTTAGCACTCTTGGCATTGATTTGCCAGGCGCGCATTATAAAAAAAACACACCCTTGTGTCAACGTATTTGCATCACAAAAACAATTTGTCACAGAACAATCCCGATTCCGCCCTCCTTCGCGGCATCCACCGTGATGGCCGCCCCATCCTTGACATCCCCTTTAAGGATCCGAAGCGCCAAAGGATCCTGCACCGTGCGCTGGATGAGCCTCTTCAGTGGCCTCGCCCCAAACTGCGGGTCATACCCTTCCTCCGCCAACCAGGCTCGCGCCTTATCCGTCACCTTGAGCGTCATTTTGCGGTCGGCCAACCGCCGCGCAAGGATGGCCGTTTGAATATCAACAATATGAATCACAGCCTCTTTCTTCAGGCGTTCAAACACAATGACTTCATCAACACGGTTTAAAAATTCAGGACGAAAATGCCCCTGCAAGGCTCCGCGGATACGCGCGTCAACCACACTCCTTGCCTGCTCTTCCAGGGTATATTCCGTACCGATATTGGACGTCATCACGATGATCGTATTCTTAAAATTAATGATCCTGCCATGGCTGTCCGTCAAACGCCCATCGTCAAGAATTTGCAGGAGCACATTAAATACATCCGGATGCGCCTTTTCAATCTCATCCAGAAGAACAACACAATAAGGCCGGCGGCGCACCGCTTCCGCCAATTGGCCGCCCTCTTCATACCCCACATACCCCGGAGGCGCCCCAACGAGGCGCGCGACAGAGTGTTTCTCCATGTATTCGCTCATGTCAAGCCGCACCATGGCATTCTCATCGTCAAACAGGAATTCCGCCAGGGCCTTGGTCAATTCTGTTTTTCCTACACCCGTCGGGCCGACAAAAATAAACGATCCCATGGGCCGATGCGGGTCATTGAGCCCCGCGCGCGAACGGCGCACACACGCCGCGACCAAATCAAGCGCATGATCCTGCCCCACAACACGCTTCTTTAGTGCCTCCTCAATATGCACCAGTTTCCCGGCCTCGCCCTGACAAATGCGTTCCACAGGAATCTTAGTCCATTTCGCCACAACCGCGGCAATATCCTCCTCACCCACTTCTTCCTTTAAAAGCGGCTGCCCTGCCTGCAGCGCCAGCAATGCCGTATTCCTGGCCTCAAGGTCCCGTTTCAATTCAACAAGTTTTCCATAACGTAATTCCGACGCCCGCGCCAGATCACCCGCCCGCTCAGCCTTGGCTTCCTCAAGCTTGAACTGCTCCATGCGCGCCTTGATCTGGCGGATCGTATCAATTACCGCCTTCTCTTCCTGCCAGCGTTTGCGCAGATTGAGATTAATACCTTTAAGCCCCTTCAGCTGAGCCTCAAGTTTCTCCAAACGATCTTTCGACGCCTCATCTTTTTCCTTTACCAGCGCCTGACGTTCAATCTCAAGCTTGCGCACCTGCCGCTCATTCTCATCCAGGGCATGCGGCATGCTGTCAATGGCAATCCGCAATCGCGACGCCGCCTCATCAATCAGATCCACCGCCTTATCCGGCAAAAACCTGTCGGCAATATAACGGTCTGACATCACTGCGGCTGCCACAATCGCCGGATCCTGGATGCGCACCCCATGATGCACCTCATAACGCTCCTTAAGCCCGCGCAGGATCGCGATCGTATCTTCCACCGACGGCTCCGCCACAATGACCGGCTGAAACCGACGTTCCAATGCCGGATCTTTTTCAATATGCGCACGGTACTCATCCAGGGTCGTTGCCCCCACACAGCGCAAGGACCCGCGAGCCAAAGCCGGCTTGAGCATATTGGACGCATCCAGCGCGCCATCCGCCCGCCCGGCGCCAACAATCGTGTGCAATTCATCAATAAAAAGCACGATCTCTCCGGCTTTGTCTTCCACTTCCTTCAAAAGCGCCCGTAAGCGCTCTTCAAATTCACCGCGGAATTTCGCCCCTGCTAAAAGTGCCCCCATATCGAGTGAAATCACCTTCTTACCCTTGAGGCTTTCCGGGACATCCTGCGAGACAATGCGCTGAGCTAGCCCCTCCACGATCGCCGTCTTCCCGACCCCCGGCTCACCGATCAAAACCGGATTATTCTTCGTACGCCGCGACAAAACCTGCACCACGCGCCGGATTTCTTCATCACGGCCGATCACCGGATCCAGTTTCCCCTGAGCCGCTAGTGCCGTCAGATCCCGCCCGTATTTATCCAATGGACTTCTATTGTCGTCCTGATTTTCAATCTGCATACCGCCCCCCTTTCGTAGCCCGCGACACCATATTATCACTCAAGTACCAAGAGTGCTAATTATTCCCGCTTAAAAAACCCCTTGGCCAAATCACACCAAGGGGTGCATCTATTTCAAAATTAATACAACCTGAGAATTTTGTCAAGTATTTTTCATGGGGAAACGTTTGTTTCCGACGAGGAAACAAATACCACGAATCCCTCTGTGAAACAAATAAAATTCATTTTAATCGGAACGGTTTGAAACCGTTCCCTACGAAAATTTTCACATTAACCCATATCTGGCACCTTGACATCCTCACGCATGCGTCATTACAGGAAACTGTGGCACCGCAAACGGCATGATAGCATCAAAAGAAATATCGGTAACAGTATGTTTCTTTTTCATATCAACGCCTCTCCAAATCTAACACCCAAATCACAGCATGTCAAAAGGGTTAAATACTGACGCGCCGGTCATGGCGACGTCTTTGGCATTGCGCGTGACGAGGGTCAAATTATGATGAATCGCCGTAGCCGCCAAAAGGCCGTCGATCACAGGGATCAATACTTTGTTCTTCTGCGCATGACCGGCAATTACGCCCCAACGGTCAGCCACACCTTCACTCACTGGAATAATACGCCCTTCAAAACGGCGACGCAGGTCTTTTTCCAGCCAGGCCTCTATACTCACCCGGCGACCAGCGTCCGTCAGGGCGGCAACTCCTTTTCTAATTTCACCCAGCGTCAGAACACTTAAATAAAGCAGATCTTCATCGAGCCCTTTAAGCCATGCTGTGACCTTGGCGTCAGGCCGTGGCCTGATCAATTCGGAAATGATATTGGTATCCAGAAGAAAGCCACTCATAATTCAATGGTCCGGCCATGATCGGCATCACGTTTGAATTTAATTTCAGCGCCAGACAGCGGCGACTTCGCAAAGAAATCAACCAAACTTTGCGATCCCGTATTTTTTCTAACCAGTCGCTCGAACTGCTCTGACGAAAGAATGACCACCGCCTCTTTTCCCTGGCGTGTAACCCATTGCGGCCCTTTGGTTCTAACCAACCGAAACAACTCGCTAAAACGCGCCTTGGCTACCTGCAACTGCCAGGCACCTTTCAAATTTATAGGAACACTTCGCTTATCCAATACCTCGGCTGTAAACATAATATCCTTT
>JBAXBM010000118.1:0-7212 GCA_037141995.1 Candidatus Omnitrophota bacterium | reverse complement strand
GGATCATGCAGGGGGTATGTACTCAGGTCATTGACTAGTACCATAACCGGCTCGCGGGCAAATTCAACCGTTTTGAGGATCTTTTTAACAAGGACAAAAAGAAAATTCGGTTTATCATTAAAAAGTTCAACGGCCGTCTTAAATACCATCTTGCCCCACGATTCATCAACAAGTTTCTGCAGCATGCCGTAAACAGATGAATACTTAATCAACATGGACTCCCCCGCCTTAAGCTTGAGGGAAGAATTCACCAGCACCTGGGTGAGTTCCCGGCAATTGAACGAACCTGTTTCCTGATGGACATCAAACGTTAACAGATCAAATGTATGAATACCCCGCATCATCACCGCCGCGTCTTTCACCGAACGGTCCAATAGGTCTCGCGTTGATTCCCATAAAAAATCCTCATCTTTACGGATGATTGTCACGGCCAAAAGCTTACACCCCTGCCCATCTCTTACGGCCGCAAAAGACTGCACCCGGTCTATGGGATTGCCCTGATAGTAAATTTCTTCGAAACGGGGAAGGTAATTAAAAAGATTGGAAGAAGCAAATCCTGTACTAACCAGATTGATCAGCTGAGAACCCATACAATCCTCTGTCCGGAAAATTTATTCAAACCCCTTGATCCGAAACATCATGCGCAGGATCAAGGACTGGCTCACCCGCTTTCTTGTCCAGCTTTTTCTGCTTCTTTTCCTCAGCCTTTTTCTTGCGGCTTAATTCTTTCTGATACTTCTGATAAGAATAATTATCTCGCCCCACAGGATTCTCCTTGATGCCGGCATAAGAAAACAGATTGCCGGAAACTGCTGTTAACGGCTTTGGCGAGCGGAAATCACATTATCGTTGGGCCGCTGGATTGAACACGAGTGGCAACAAAGATCATGATTATAAATACTTAAGACATTTTTACACCGGGGGCGTTGGCACTTGCGGCCTTGACGCGATGTCACTGGTGGCTTGATAAAGGCTCCTTTTTAGACAGAATAAATGACGAAAATGCTACTTTCAACCCTATTGAATAAATTATTATAGCACCTTCGACCGGGCTTGGGGGGAATTAGTGGGCGGAGCTCTCTAAAACTATATATCATCCGCTTTAATATAAATTACAACGCTTATCCAAACTACTACTTGATCTTTAGACGAGCTAACAAATACAAACCAACGCCATCTCTCAACAAGATAATTATATGATCGGATGTGCCCTGCAATAAAGATATCCATAGAGATGCTTTGGTACTCATCGCTAGGGTAGTAATGAAAGGTAACGCCTTCATGATGAGATATAGCTTTGCCAATATGTCAACAATAAGACCTGTCTGAATTAAAACCTTTCCCCAAGTCTTCATAAAGAACAGCGCAATACCACCAAGGAATAAACAACCATAAAATAATGGATAATATAAAAGACTAACAAGTGTAGTCCCTAACCCTGCACCACTCGCTATCTGTGAAAACCGCACCAATGTAAAAGATATGACATTGAAATGCTCAAATAATTGCACCGCTCCCCAAACAACAAGTAAACCGCTAATTATTTTAATCATTCTAATATCTAATAATATTCTCTTTTCCATCTTAAGAATCCTTTCTTGATGCTTATTCAAAAAAACAATCTAATTCTGAAAGTTCTTACTCTTAACGAATATACGTTAAAGGATATTTTTCAAGATTTCTTAGTGAATCCACATGAAGATCAATATCCAGATCAGACCAACAAATATGATCTCCATGCAATAACCGGACATGGTGAATCTGGGCTACAGTAGCATGTTGAAACCAAGGGAATTCCTCATAAGACAGAAAAAATTCTTCTTCTTTTACAAGCATCCAGATACCTTGGAGAGATATCTGGGTCACTTCAACGCTTGAAGTGATCTTCCCAGGACTTTGCAATTTCATTTCTTCGCTCCTCAACGATCTTTTTTGTCTCATTAAGCTGTTTGTGCGTCAGTCCGTAAGAATCTGCCAAAACAACCATCGGCTCAATCCAAAACTTTGCCTCACCATTAGAAGAATACACATGAACATGCATACGTGACTCTTCACGAGAAAAGAAATAAAATCGATACTCTTTATATTGAAAGACTGTTGGACTCATATATAAGTTAAGTATAACAGAAAACTTCTTAACTCGCATTTTTCAATAGAGGCGAACTCTTCTATGTCACTATCTGAAATCAAAAGCACCCATTCCAATTCATCCCATGCGTGCAGGCGGCGTGTCGAATAATTGAATGGAAGGATTACGATCCGAAAAATATTTAAACGACCAGGGCGTCTGGAACAGGATGACCCGGCGTTTCTGGTCGTCGGTGGCAAGCGTCGCCTCACGTGGCAGGATATCTTTGAGCATGTCATCCTTAAACGAAGGCTCAAGCCATCTCAATATCTTCCACGGCTGCATTTCAAGCCTTGAGGCAGAACCATATTCATCTTTAAGCCGGTATTGCAACACCTCAAACTGCAGGGGCCCTACCGCGCCGAGCATGGGTGTGGCGTGATGGGAATGATCGATCGTAAAAGACTGAACAATGTCCTCCGCCAGAAGATGATCGATCCCCTTGCGGAATGACTTTGAACTTGATGCCGCCATATTCTGCAGATACGCAAAACATTCCGGCGCAAAGCGCGGGATCTCTTCAAGGACAAGCCCCGGGTCCGTGCTGATCGTGTCGCCGATCCGGAAATCAAGCTTGGTCACAAACCCCATGACATCCCCCGGATACGCCTCAGCCATCACCTCGCGGCTGCGGCCGAAAAGATTATAGGAATCCCCCAGGCGGATCTCACGACCAGTTCGAAAATGGAACACCTTCATGTCACGGTAAAACCGCCCTGAACAGACCCTGGCAAAAACAACCCGATCGCGATGCAATGGATTCATATTCGTCTGAACTTTGAAAATAAAAGCAGAAAAATCAGGATGATCCAGCGGAATGACCACATCATTGGATTTGCGCGGCATGGGTGGCGGTGAATACCGCAAAAATTCTTTCAGCAGATATTCCACCCCGAAATTATTGGCCGCACTTCCAAAAAAGACTGGCGTTGTTTTGCCATCAAGGACAGCCTGGCTGTCAAACCCGCCATGGGCGCCGTCGAGCATTTCCAGCTCTTCGACCACTTCAAGGTAGGTCTGTTCCGACAACAAGCCTTTGACCAAAGGATCCGCAAGCCCATGCACCGACACCGGCGCCCGGTAAACCCCGCCCGGCACCCGTTCAAACAGATGCACTTCCTTTTTTGTCCGGTCATAAATGCCCTTAAAATCCGGGCCATTCCCGAGCGGCCAGTTGACCGGAAAAGCATGCAAATGAAGTTCTTTTTCCAATTGATCAATGAGCTCCAGCGGCGACTTGGAAGGACGGTCGAGCTTGTTCATGAACGTGAAAATCGGGATCCCGCGCTTGCGGCAGATCTGAAAAAGCTTGAGGGTCTGGCTCTCGATCCCCTTACCCGCATCAATCACCATGATGACCGCATCAACCGCCATGAGCACGCGGTACGTATCTTCCGAAAAATCCTTATGCCCCGGCGTATCCAGCAAATTCAGACGGTAATTCTCGTAGTCAAACTGAAGCACCGTCGATGAAATAGATATCCCGCGCTGTTTCTCAAGTTCCATCCAGTCAGAGGCTGTCTCACTCTGCTTCTTCTTGGCCGTAACCGACCCCGCGAGGTCCAGCGCGCCGCCGTAAAGAAGCAATTTCTCCGTCAATGTCGTTTTCCCGGCGTCCGGATGCGAAATGATCGCAAACGTCCTACGCCGTGCCGCTTCTGTCATGATCTCGTTGTTCATAGATGAAATCTATCCTGAATGCAAATCTTATATCGCATGTCATTCTTCGCCTGCCTTACCGCGCCACTCTTTCGGCTTCTCTCGAGGGATAAACCCCCTAGTTCCAGGCGAAAAAGCACTCGGCGCTCGGCGCGGCGAACGCGCAAGGCGATCCTAAGCATATACTGCCGCATTACAATAATGAAAAATGTATATTTCTGATACCTTTGGCAATATCACCCGTATGCGTTGCCGTTGAAATCACAAAACCCGTCATATCCGTTTTTTTAGCTATGTCACGCCATTTAAGTAAGGCAGACACTTTTGAAGAATCCATCGTTGATGAAAGTTTGACTTCAAAAGGCACCAATTCCCCGCCTCGTTCCACCAGCATATCAACCTCTAACCCATCTGTACTGCGAAAGTAATACAATGACCGCTCATCCCCCCAGACAGAAAGTCTTTTATAAAGCTGGGCAACACACGCGGTCTCAAAAAGAGCCCCCGCCATGGGCCCCTGCATCACATGATCAACTTCCTGAAGCCCCACAAGATAGCACACCAACCCCGTATCCATGAAATAACATTTGGGAGACTTTATCAACCGTTTACCAAAGTTCTGATAATGCGGCATCACAAAGAATATAACCCCGCTCGCCTCCAACAGGGTCAGCCAGGCCTTGATCGTCGGTATGGTCACGCCAACATCCCTGGCCAGGGCCGCGGTATTTAACTGCTGTGCTGTTCTGGCGGCTAAAAGCCCGACGAAACGCTCAAAGTCCCTTAAATTGCCATCTCTGATACTCCCGCGGACGTCCCGGTCAATGTAGGTCTGCATATAACTGGAAAACCAGGTTTTCCTGGTCGTATCTGAAGCCACCACCGCTTCCGGATAGCCCCCTTTAAGGATCCATGCCCCGGGTGCTATCGCCTGTTTGAGCTGACCTTCGGCTTTTCTCAATGCCCTTAAAAATGCCTCAAAATTCCCTGGCTGCCTGGCCGCATTCTTTTGAATCTCGGTAATAGCAAAAGGATACAGATGCAAGATCGCAATGCGCCCCGCCAACGATTCACTGATCCCCTTCATCAAGGACCACTGCTGAGATCCTGTCAAGATCCACTGCCCCGGCGTCCTGTCAGCATCAATCCTGGCTTTGATATAGGATAAAAGCTCGGGGACATTCTGAATCTCGTCAATAATAACCGGCGGTGCGTAGCGTTCCAGAAATCCTCGAGGATCTTCCGCCGCATACTTTCGGACATCCATCTCATCAAGCAGCACATATTTATACCTGGACTCTAAATGCCGCGACAACGTTGTCTTCCCCGCCCGGCGCGGACCGCCAAGGAACACCGCCGGAAAAGACTTCAATGCTTCAAGGAATGACTTTTCAAGTAATCGTTCAATATACATATTTTGTAATTATAAAGTACAACTTTAGTTTGTCAAGGACAGCCTGTCTCCTATCCGATCAACAAAAGATTCTTATAAATTACAAATCAACTCATTCTATAGCATTAATTTTCGGGGATTTACCACTAATATCTTTCACGGAAATACCTTGTAAGAGGCTGCAGAATTAATTTACCAATTTATCATTGCAGAAACACCTTTAAGTCATTTAATGGCTGTATCTTTATAATATTAAAATTAAACCCAGACAAAGTCCCCATCTTCTGTCTTAACTCCACATCCGTATCAAATGGATTGTTCATCTCGCCATATTCCGAAAGCTGCAACAAATCAGAATTAAGATCAATACCGCCAGTATACTCTTTGGCCGGACGTGGTAAATCAGGATTAGGCAAATTAAAGAAATTCAAGAACTTCTCCCCCTTTTGATACCCACCGATCTCATCAGTCACAACTATCATTTCTTTTGCTGCAAATAAATCCAGAGTTTTCTGAACTTGTTTAATATCTAGCTTTACTTTGAAGAGTTCATTCACTTCCTGCTGTATATTCTGTAGAGTAAATTTATCTGTAGTTGCATGATTTAATCGCAAAATCTCTCGCAATACCCCATAATAAATAGCTTCAAACAAAGAATTTCTTAATGGTGAATTCATGATATTACGATCAGAATATTGTAAATCAATACCTTCAAAATCTGTAATAATAGCAAGCATGGCCTTAATATTTGCTTCTCCATACTTTCTAGAAATCTTTTGAATCGTTATTAAGTCACTGCTTTCATCCAATCCTTTTGCCAAATCAAACAAATAATCAAAAAGAAATTCTTTTTGCTGATTCAACCGCATCTCAATTGACTTTTGTAATTCTTGAGGAAATCCCGAAAAATGAGCGCCTGTTGTTATATTCTTTAATCTACGAAGCAGCAATGTTTGACTTTCTTCCCAATCTTTAATTGATCTTAATAATTCAGCCACCAACGGGTCATTATATTTATAATCGTAAGCCAACGTCTCAGGATCATATGTCCCCGCATCAATAAGCCCCATGGAAATCCACTCTTCAACTTGCTGGCTCCCTTTCATAGGAATAAATGATTTTGGAGCATATGCGATGTGTTTCCCCCAATCAAATTCTTTAATAGCACTTAATGTTTCTATAATTTGCTTAATCGTACTTGTAGGCTGAAATGGAATCAAAAATATAAATGGCGAAATCCCAATTTCATCTTTTAGGATACGTATTCCTTCTTGCGCTTCTTTCTTCGTCTGTGGCTTCCCATAATCATTCAGCAGGCTATCTGACAGTGCTTCCACCCCAATAAATAAATTCTTAAAACCAGCTTCTTTCATTAAAGTCAAAACTTCTTTTTTTCTTTTATTACGATTCTTGATTTTCTCTTTATCTTGATAACGCTCAGGATCTTCATAAAGACTCACAACCGAAAGAGAGATCCAAAAAGACATCTCTTTATCAATGTTGCCAGCCGTCTTTTCAGCAATAATTCTTTTTGCCAAACGCGACATTCGATCAATACCAAACTCTGTCCCACCAAATAGCTCTTCATCAACAAGGTTTAGTCCTTTCCCCCCCGCCTCACTTACTATCTTCATAAAGTCTATAACATCTTCAACGTAGCGATGTTTCCAATTGCTTCCCAAGAAAGTTGGCCGTGAACACATCTTACAACGAAATGGACAGCCCGAAGACAATTCAAAAAAAATGACCCCGCCTCCCTCAATTACCATTGGAATAAAATTTGTTAAAGGCAATACTCCTTTAGGGAAAACTTCATAATCTACCGGAGTTCCTGGCCATCGCCACTCTATCAACTGTCGCGTCAACCTTTGAAACGCCACTTTATTGTCAGACTCAAGCTCCAATACATTTTGCATTCTCCTAATATTTACAGGAATTTCCTGCGCTAATTGCGTTAATGACATTAGTAATGCTATTTGAAAATCCTTATTCCCTAATAAATTATTCAAATATCCTCTATTTGAAATACTTA
>JBAXBM010000117.1:0-7266 GCA_037141995.1 Candidatus Omnitrophota bacterium | reverse complement strand
GATACTCTTTTTTTATCCCCGCTTCACCTCAAACCACAACATTCGATTATATCTCAGTAGCTGATGAATCATTGCAACTTTCACCTCAAGATTGGAGTGATTTGCGAGAACGTAAAGAGTAGCTTTGGCAGAAGGAATTAAATCTTTTTGAGAAACTTATTCATCAAAATAACGTGAAATCGGCTAACAGATTGTATGAAACAATAGTTACTCGATTGTCGGTTGATCCCGATGCTTTGGGGAAACAAGCAATAATGTTATATGATCGGTTCATACGATTATCAGGTGCTATTATAGTTTATTCTCAAGAAAGTGATGTTGGTTCTGTAAGAGTTATCCTGCGTGATTTGCAATTGAATCAGGAGTTGCCTGAAGGGCAAAAAGGGCGGCTTATTAATTGCATTAACGGATGGGACGACGATTATTCAGAATGTGAAATTTGAAAGATTTAGTGCTGTTGAGGATAGGGTTTATTATTTCGAGAAAAATATTTCTAATCCTAATGGTATCAGAAAGTATACAGAACTTCGTAACATCGCCCGCATTGATTTTGCAAGTGCGGTTGGCGTTGAAGATCATTTTGATGCGGCGGAAGCGGGGAGAGGCGACGCTTCGCTGAAGTTGCCAATAGCTCAGGAGAAGGTCAATGGTGGTATTGACTTGAATGCCAAGAAGATGGATCTTGAGGTGGCTAAGGATGGGAAGGGTGTGGCGATGACATTTGATCCGGCGATGGTGGCGGAATTTAAGCGCGGGGATTTTACGGGGGTTGAGGGGGTTATTTTGAATATTGTGACTATTACCAATCCGCTGACGTTGTTTGGGCTTTCAGTAAATTCTGAGGCTAGTCCGGCGGTGACGGGATGACATCTTAAGGGTGGGCGAGTAGATCGGTGCCGGTTTTATTGATAACCCGTTTTGGTTGAAAAACTGAAACGGGTTTTTTGTTTTAATTGTTTGTATTATATTTCCTGCCGTGTTATTTTTAGGATACATATTTATTCTGTCACTTTTGATCGTTGTCGTCGGACAAAGACGGTTCATGCACAACCCGGGTTTAAATGTAAAACCTTAAGGAGTGTTTATGTTCCAAACATGGATAAAACAGTTGTCTTTTATCGTATTGATTTTTATACCCGGTGTATTGCTTTTATCTGACACCTGTGTTGCGGCGCAGGACAGGGATCAGGGGGTGTATCAGGCTGCGGCAGGTCTTTATCAGGAAAAGTCATACCAGCTGGCGTTAGAGAAATATAAAACATTGTTGCTGCAATCCGGGCTTACGCCAGATCAAAAACGTGAGGCAACATTCAAGGTTGCGGATTGTTCCTGGCGTATAGGCAATCCCCAGCTTTATCCTGAGGCATCATTGGCGTTAAAACAGATGGTGATCGCTGATGATCATGACCGCTGGTGGGCTGAGGCCAATCAATCCCTGGCTGAATTTTTCACACAGCATGACCGGTATTCTCATCAGGAAACGATCAAAAAATTATTGATGTCAGCCCGGGAATTTTGGAGCGGCGATGCAGATACGGTTATAGCGCGTCCACGGTTCATTCGAGCGACGTTTGATCTTGCCAATCATATAACAAACAATTGGGGCTGGCAGCTTGAAAGTTCTTTGCAGGATATTCAGCCGCGCAAGGAAGATGAGCTTATCCCTTTACCTGAACACGCCGGCTCAACGGGGATCAAAGAATTGATGCAGGATATTCTTAAAGTTGCTGATAAAGCGGAAGATAAGGCCCAGGCGACATATATGCTGGCGATGGGGAATATGGCCCTTTATAGTGATGACGGGCGTAAGTCGGCGGAACAATATTTTAATACAGTGATCAAGGATTACAGTACGACGGAATGGGCGGATGACGCGTATTATCAGCTGGCGTTGATGTATGAACAGCGGCAGGATTTTGTGAAGGCCGTATCGGCATATAAGGCATTGCTGGAGGCGTTCAAGCCGGGGACATCTCAGTTTATAGATGAAGCCAAACAGCATGTGGATCAGATTACCGCACCGGTGATCCAGCCGTGGGTAGCGTATAATTTTTTGCCTGATTCTCCTGTCCGTTTTTCTCTCAATACACGCAATATCAATAACGCTGAATTTACATTTTATAAAATGGATTTAACCGAAGAGCTTCGCCCGGATCCAGCTAAAGCTGATAATGTTTATGATCGGGGGGTGGAGGATTATAATCAGTTGCTCAAAATCATGGTTGATACAAAAAGTTACGAACGCTTGCCTGTGGCCCTGACATTTCATCGGCCGATCAAGGATGAAGGGAAGCATATTCCTTTCAGCCAGGATAAAGGCTTGGGTGAATGGCAGATGCCGGATGACAAGGCGATTCAACCTGATGCCAAAAGCGGCATTTTGGCTCCCGGGGCGTATCTTTTAATGGTAAAAAGCGGAAAGACCTGCGGGTATGATTTGGTCATTGTTTCTAATCTGGGGTTGGCTGTCAGGACAGCCGGCCGCTCTGCCGTGTTTTTTGCTTTTGATACGACGACGGGAAAGTCAAAGCTTTCGGCCAAAGTTAAATATCATTACCGCTATTATGATAAAGGGAATTACCGGCTTGGAGAAGGTTCCGGGATTACGGATGACGACGGGATTTTAAAGGTTGATTTAAAAACAGGGGAGCAGAATAATTATAATCAGCATCAGGTATTTGCTGTTGTTTCTGACGGGATTAATCAGGCTTTTTGCCAGAGTGATTACAATTATTACTCACAGCAGCGCGGTGAGTATTGGCTGTATGCTTTTACTGACCGCCCGGCGTATCGTCCGCAAGAGACAATATCTTTTAAAGGTACAGTGCGCCAGAATAGAAAAGATACCTTTGTCACACCCGGCGGGATGCAGGTTAAGGCGTTGATTTATGATGCCCGGGGCACAAAAATTTTTGAAAAAGTTTATACCCTGAATGATTTTGGTTCATTTAATGATGTTCTGATGCTTGATGATAAGGCGGCGCTTGGACAGTATCGCCTTGATCTTTATACGGGAGACGGGAACACACATCTTGCACAGGCATCGCTGTTTCGCCTGGAAGAATACAAGCTGCCTGAATTTAAGGTGGCAATTCAGCCCAAAGCTAAAGGAGATGGGCCGTTTGCCCAGGCTTATCGCCTAGGGGATAAGATCACCCTGGATCTTGACGCGCAGTATTATTTTGGCGGGCCTGTGCCGAATGCCAAGGTCGAATATTTGATTTATGAAAAGCAGGATTATCATGTGTATTATCCGGACAGAGAATATGACTGGTATTACACGGCGGATCAACGGAATAATTACTATGAGAATGGCCTTTTAATTAAAAAAGGCGAAGTGGTGACGGATGGCCAGGGTAAGGCTCAGATTGAATTTGATACGGATAAAACAAAAGGTCAAAATCTGGCGTATCATATTGAAGGGCGCGTGGTGGACAGCAGCCGCCGGGAAATTACGGCTTCAGCCGATATCAAGGTGTCCCTGAAATCATTCTTTATTTATCAAACGCCCCGCCGGAATTTGTACCGTCCCGGGGATAAGGTCGAGATTGATATTAAGGCATTGACCGCCAATGAGGCGCCGGTGTCAATGGATGGCAAGGTGGTGGTCAGCCGTCACGGGTGGGGAGGGAAAGGTGATGATCTTTTTACGAAATTCATAAAGACGGATGCCAAAGGCCAGGCTGTTTTTGAATTTTCTCCGGACCAGAACGGTTATTACAGCGTGGCGGTTACCGGATTTGACGTCGACAGCAGTCCCATTGAGTCTCTTTCTAATATTTATGTCTGTGATAAACAGGCCAATGATATCGGCTACCGTTACAGCGGTTTGCAGGTCATTGCTGAAAAAGATACTTACAGAGTCGGAGAAACCATGCGGCTGATGCTGGTGGCAGATAAGCCGGGTGCCAGCGTCCTTCTTTCCACTGAAGCAGATGAAATCGCGTCGGCTCAATTGGTTCGCATGGATGGGCCTGTGAAATTGATTGAGATCCCGGTCAATGCCGCATTCACACCGAATATTTTTGTCAGCGCGGCATCTCCGGTTGATCAGCAGATCCGCCTGGCAGATCTGGAATTGATTGTGCCACCGGAGGATCATTTTCTCAATGTCAAGCTGACATCTGACAAGCCTGTTTACGGCCCGGGAGAAGCGGGTGAATTGGGTGTTGAGGTTACGGATCAGAAGAATCAGCCGGTTGCGGCAGAACTGGCATTAAGCCTGGTGGATGCCAGCGTTTTCTATATTCAGTCGGAATTGGCAGGAGATATCCGGCAGTTCTTTTTTGGTGAAAAACGTTCACACAGCGTTCAATTCCAGTCGTCTTTGTATCAGCGGCCATTTTTCAAGGCCATCCCGGATAATATTCCTGGGATGAATGAGGAGACGGGATCGTCTCGTTTGGTAGGTTCTGCTGTGTATGCCGACCAATTGGCCGAGAATGCTGTTGGTAGTAATATACGGGATCTGAACAAAGGGTATATTAAAGCCAAGCGGGGTCTTGAGGGCGCCGTGGCTAGAAAGGTTTTGAAGGCTCCGATGAGTGCAGGGGTTTCTGATCGCAAAGAGGCGTTGATGATGCCGCTGGCTTCGGCGGCTGTCCGGCAGGATTTTCGTTCAACGGTGTTCTGGGGGCCGTCGATAACATCTGATAGTTCCGGTAAGGCCAGGGTGTCGGTAAAGTTCCCGGATTCTTTAACAACATGGAGAGCCACGGCTCGGGCGATCACCAAAGATACGGATATCGGTAATACGACGGCTGAGATGACGACCAAAAAAGATATTATTGTCCGTTTGCAGGCGCCCCGGTTTTTCACGGAACACGACAAGGTTACAATTTCTGCCAATGTGCATAATTACACGTTAGAAAAACAGCATGTTAAAGTTTCTCTTAAGGTACAGGCAGTGAACCTGGATAGCCCGCCGGAAGTGTGGGTTGATGTTGATGCCGCAGGAGAACAGCGTGTTGATTGGATGGTTAGGGCTGATAAAGCGGGGTTGGCCGAGTTGACAGCCATGGCGCAGACGGCGACGATCTCAGATGCGATGATGAAAACATATCCTGTTGTTCCGCACGGGCTGGAAAAATTCATCGCCAGGTCATTGGCGTTAAAGACAGACGCGCAGGGGGGTACGGAGGGTGAATTTACTTTTGATGTGCCGAAGGAAAGGATACCCGAATCCACGGCATTGCGGTTAACATTGTCTCCATCGATGGCGGCGGGAATGCTGGATGCCCTGCCGTACCTGGCGGATTATCCTTACGGTTGTGTTGAGCAGACCATGAGCCGATTTTTACCGTCAGTGATTGTGGCCAAGACCATGCGCGATCTGGGATTTGACGCGAAGGATGTTGATCATTATCTGCCATACACACGTTTGAATGATATCACGCAAGCAAGCCTGAATCGCCTTTATGATTTTCAGCATGCCGACGGCGGTTGGGGATGGTGGAAGGGCGGCGATAGTGATCGCTTTATGACGGCCTATGTTGTTTGGGGGATGGCACTTGCCAGGGATGCGGGGATTGATATCCGCCATGATCTGCTTGCCCGGGCGGGCAAGTATCTGGGTGATAATCTTGTGCAGGAAGAGAATGATCCGGACATGCTGGCATGGATGCTGCATGCCATGGCGTACGCAAAATATGCCGGGCCATTGTTTGATCAGCAGGTGATGCGCCTTTGGGATATGCGGGAAAAATTAAATCCGTATACGCGCGCCTTGTTTGCGATAGCACAAAAAATCAATGGTAAAGAGGCGGAAGCGCAGGTGCTTGCCCGCAACATGGCCAACGGGATGATGATGGACAATGATAATCAAACGGCTCATTGGGGTGAAGCCGGCATGAATTACCGCTGGAGCGAAGGCGGCGTTGAGGCAACGGCTTTCAGCCTTAAGGCGTTGGTCAATATTGATCCCCAGAGCCAATGGATTGCGCCTGCGGTGAAATGGCTTTCGTTGAATCGCCGGGGAACAACCTGGAAAAATACGCGTGATACAGCCATTGCGATTCTGGCACTGGCGGATTATTTGAAAGTGTCCGGTGAACTAACCCCGGATTATGATTATGATGTTCTTGTTAACGGCAAATCGGTTCAGCAAGGCCACGTCAATGCCGCCAATATGTTCACATTTGATCGGTATATTGATCTTCCTGCTGAAGCGGTCAAGTCTGGTTTAAATAAGGTGCAAGTGAAGGTCAAAGGAAAGGGAAGTTTGTATGTTTCAGCTTACCTTAAATATTTTACCCTGGAAGAGAATATTAAACCGGAGGGGAATGAGGTTTTTGTCACCCGCAAGTATTTCCGGCAGGCGCAGAAAGAAACCCTGCTCAAGGGGTATGTGGAAGATTGGAAGCCGCTGGTGGACGGAGATACCCTTAAAAGCGGTGATCGCGTGAAAGTGGAGTTGACGGTTGAGGCGAAAAATAATTATGAATATTTAATTTTTGAAGATCCCAAGCCGGCAGGGCTTGAGGCGGTTGAGCTGAAGAGCGGGGACGGGTTCATTGCGGCATTGGATAAAAAAGGGAATCCTGACGGCGGGAAAGCGTACCTTTACCAGGAGTTCCGTGACCAGAAGGCTGTCTTTTTTGTTGATAAATTAAAGCAGGGCCGCCATTGTATCAACTATGAGTTGAGGGCAGAAATTCCCGGCGATTTTCATGCCATGCCCCATCAGGCGCAGGCGATGTATGTGCCTGAGATTCGTGCCAATAGCGCTGAAGGACGGTTGGGTGTGGCGGATTAAGTCAAGGAGAGCTGATGGGCTTTATCACGGGTTTAATTATTATTTCGGTCGCGCTTATTCTTCTTAACCGGAAGTTTTTCTTGTCGCTAAACGTCAGGGCTTTTCCTGCGAACAAATATCTGCTCGCGGGCGTGAAAGCAGTCTTGCCGATCGCTGGCTGTTTCTTTTTTCTAATGTTCCTTGTTAATGGTTGCTTTATGTTTGGGGCTCGCGTATCTTCGGAGAATATTTTTAAGAAGTATTTCGGTGAAAATATACCGTCGGATGTGAGGATCATCGAAGGGGGCGGGAGCACCTGGCCGGATTATAGCCTCCGCCTTGTGTTTACAGGTGATGCGCGGGTGATCGAGCGTCTTCTTAAGAAATATCACTTATCATCAGGTTGTGCGAAGGGCGTACCGTTCAGCGGGTTTGACAGCGAGATCAGGCGTATTGGGGATATCCCCTGTTACTATGACGGTTTCGACTATCCGAAAGGGGATCATGAGGAAATGCTGTTGTATTGGGATAGG
>JBAXBM010000116.1:0-7316 GCA_037141995.1 Candidatus Omnitrophota bacterium | reverse complement strand
TAGCTCAGTCGGTTAGAGCAGGAGACTCATAATCTCTTGGTCCCGGGTTCGAGTCCTGGTGGGCCCAGTAATTTTTGATTTCATGGACGCATAGCTCAGCTGGTTAGAGCGCTGCCCTCACATGGCAGAGGTCGAAGGTTCAAGTCCTTCTGCGTCCACCAGATTTTTTCGGGATCGTAATAGAAAGGCACACCGTGGCAGGCAAGGATGTCAAAGATACTTTAAGAAAGCTCGTAGCTCTCCAGAAGATCGACGCCGAGGTTTATGAATTCAAGCGTGATATCAAGACGCTTCCTGACGCCCTGGCGGATGTCAAGGCGCACTATGACAAGAAACTGACACGTTACCGCGAGCTTGAAACGAAAATTTTTGATCTGGAGCGTGCGCGCAAGGCCAAGGAACTTGAACTTAAAGTCAAGGAACAGGATACGGTTAAGGCCAATACGGTCTTGATGATGCTGAAGACCAACAGGGAATATCAGGCCAAGCTTTTTGAGATTGAGAATATTAAGGCGGATCAGTCGGCCCTTGAAGATGACATCCTTCGTTTCTATGATGAAACGTCGGCGGTGACGTCGGAGATGGCGCGGGAAAAAGTTGTGGCGGATGCCGAAGAAGCCAAGTACCTTGCCGAGAAGCAAAAGGTTGATGCGCGGCTTAATGAATTGAAAGACAAGGTTGCGACGTTTGAATCCCAGCGCACGGTTGCGTGTGAAGGGATTGATGCCGTGACATTGGCGATGTACGAGCGGTTGGTTGAAAACCGCATGGGGCTTGCGATGGTCCCTGTGGTCAACGAGGTTTGCGGCGGGTGCTACATGCGGCAGACGTCGCAGATGCTCAACAAGTTGAAAATATGCGACGAGGTTGTCCGCTGCGAAACCTGCGCCAGGATCATCTACCTTGAGGCTGAACTTTGATGGAGGTGTTCGAGATATTCTCGGACGGTGCCTGTAGCGGGAATCCCGGCCCGGCGGGGATTGGTGTTGTGATCCGCAAGGATGGGGTCAAGGTTCTCGAAGTTTCAGAGGCCATCGGTTCTGCCACGAATAACATCGCGGAGTACAAGGCTTTTATCCGGGGCTTGAGCGAGGCAAAGGCCATGGGCGCGCGGCATGTGCGCCCGCGCACGGATAGCCAGCTTTTGTTTTATCAGCTTAAGGGTGATTACAAAGTCAAGCACCCGAACATGAAGCCTTTGTACGAAGAAGCAATAGCTCTTTTAAAATGTTTCATCAAAGTGGAATGCAAGGTGGTGCCCCGGGAGGAAAACAGGGACGCTGACCTTCTGGCCACATCCGCGCTTAAAGCGAAGGTTTCGCAGAAAGCGGCCGCAGACGACCGCCCCGATGTATTCATCATGGGGGAGGAAAGTCCGGGCTCCCTAGGATAACGCACCCAGATAATCCTGGGACCATTCCGGATGTGCCCTTTAACGGGGGCAGCGTTCCGGCGTGGATGAAAAGAGCCACAGAGACGAGTCCCTTCAGTGGGAAGTGAAACGAGGCATCTCTGCGTGGAGCAAGGCCAAATAGGAGGAGATCTTCCTGGTGCCGCAAGGCATCCGGAGGGCGAGGCGATCCGCTTTGTTATTATCCTCGGGTAGGCCGCAAGAGTCCCGGAGGCGACTCCGGGAGTGAGTCGGATGGTCGTCCGTTTTCGGCGTGTGAACGCCGCAGAGGCACAAAACCCGGCTTATGTGGCCTGCTTTCTGTGCCATCAGCATGTTTTCCGTCAAGCGGAGCATTAATAATATAAAGATTTAGTTTAAAATCAATAGATAGTCAACAGGAGAAGTTCAATGTCAGGTCATTCAAAGTGGGCCAAGATTAAGCATAAAAAAGGTATCACCGACGCCAAGCGCGGCGCCGCGTTCACCAAGATCACGCGTGAAATCGTTACCGCGGCCAAAGAGGGCGGTGGCGATCCTGATGTGAATCCGCGTTTGCGCACGGCCATGCTTCGCGCGCGCGGTTTGGGTATGCCTTCTACCAACGTCGACAATGCCATCAAAAAGGGTACCGGCGATATCGAGGGCGTGGTTTATGAATCTTTCACATTTGATGCATATGCTCCGGGCGGGGTTGCTGTTTTCATCGAGGGGCTGACGGATAACAAGAACCGTACAACGGCTGAGATCCGCACGATCTTAAACCGTAAAAACGGCGCCCTGGCGTCGCCGGGCTCTACGGCGTTCATTTTCAGCAAGAAGGGTTTGATCGAGGTTGATGTCAAGTCCATCGACGAGTCTGCGCTCATGGACATTGTCCTTGAAGCCGGTGCCGATGACATGGCGACCGAAGGCGATATTTATTCCATCACGACCGAGCCGTCACGGCTTGAGCCTGTCCGTTTGGTCCTGGAAGCCAAGAAGGTTGTGATGAAGACGGCTGAAGTCACCATGATTCCGACGATGACAAAAAAGATTGCCGGTGCGGAAGCCAGGGCGGTGCTGGCGCTGATCGAAACGCTGGAAGATTACGAAGATGTGCAGAACGTATACGCCAATTTTGATATCTCCGACGAGGATATGGCGGCGCTGGGCGAATGACCGTAGCGCGGCGCGTGATGGGCATTGACCCCGGGTTAAAAGCCACGGGGTACGGGGTGGTTGAATATCTCCCGCATGCCCGTCCCAAAGCCATTGAAGCAGGGTCGATCGAGCCGCGGGTGAAGGCACCTTTGGCAGAAAAACTTTTAAAGATCCACGCGCATCTGTCTGATATCCTTGACAGGCAGAAGCCCGATGTTGTTGTTCTTGAAAAATTGTACTCCCATCAGGCGCATCCGATGACCGCGGCCGTGATGGGGCATGCGCGCGGTGTGATCTGCCTTGTTTGTGCTCAAAAGGCGGTTGAGGTTGTTGAGGAAAGCCCCAAACGTATCCGCAAGGCTTTGTCCGGCAACGGGAATGCCTCGAAAGAACAGACCCGCCGTGTGGTTGCCGATTTTCTTAAAATTGATCCGGCAAAGCTGACGCTTGATACGTCCGATGCGTTGGCGCTTGCGCTTGGCTATGCCGGGATGGTACGTTTTTTACGTTAAGTGCCGGCGTCAGCCGGCCGGAGAAGGCCCATGATCTCCCGCCTTACAGGAAAGATCGTCGAACGCAAGGACAATGCCGTTGTCATTGAAGCCAACGGGCTTGGGTATGAGGTGTTTGTTCCTGCTTCGGTTTTTCAGCGCCTGGATACATCGGCGCAACAGGACGGCACCATATCCCTTGTGACGTACCATTATTTTCTGATGACCCCCAGTTCCGCGACGCCGGTCCTGGTGGGTTTTTTGAATGACCTTGAAAAGGAATTTTTCCTGCAGTTCATTTCGGTTTCCGGTATCGGCCCCAAGGCGGCTGTCCGGGCGCTTAATTGTTCCATTGCCCAGATCGCGCAGGCCATTGACGGCGGAGACGCCTCTTTTCTTAAGACATTGCCGGGGATCGGCCAGCAGAAAGCGCGCGATATCATTGCCAAACTGCAGGGGCGGGTCGGCCGCTTTGCGCTTATTCCTGATCAGGCGGTCAGGCCTTCGGCGGTGCCGGGGAGTGAGGCGCTGAAGGAAGAGGCATTGGCGGTGCTTTTGCAATTGCAGTATAAGAAACCGGAAGCGCTGGAGATGATCGCCCGGGTCATGGCCCGCAAGAGTACGATCACCACGGTGGAAGAGTTGTTGAACGAAATATATGCGGGATCGGCCAAAGGATGAGCATGGACCCAACATCACTCGATCATCTCAAAGGCGCGGTGGAAGCACTGCTGTTTGTGAGTGAAAAACCTGTCTCTGTTGACCAGCTGAAAGCGGCGGTGGCCGGATCTTCGGCGGAGGATGTCAAGGCGGTTTTGAGCCAGCTAAAAAGTGATTACGATAACAGCCCGCGCGGCATGAGCGTGGTTGAAATTGCCGGCGGCTGGCAACTGCTTTCAAGTCCGGCGTTCGCGGAATACATCCGTGAATTTTACAAGACCCGTCATAAGGAAAAATTATCGCGCCCGGGGCTGGAAGTCCTGGCGATCATTGCGTATAAACAGCCGGTATCGCGTACGGATGTTGAGGTTGTCCGCGGGGTTAATTCTGACGGGACCGTCATGCATTTGCTGAACAAGGGATTGATCAGGATTGCCGGGCGCAAGGAAGTCCCTGGCCGTCCGTATGTTTACGGGACAACCGCCCGGTTCCTTGAATTTTTTGGTTTGCGTGCGCTGGAAGACCTGCCGCGCCTTGAAGAATTTTCATCACTGGTCCAGAGCCGTGCCCAGGAAGTGGGGACGCCGGCGCCGGAAGGGCCGGTGATCCTGCCGGAGGCTGAGATCTCGGGAGAATCCAGCGGCCAGGCGCGGTTGATGGGGGCGGAGATAATGCCGGAAGGGGGATCCAATGGACTTGAAACAGCTTCGTCAGAAAATTGATCAGATCGATACCGAGCTTGTGTCCCTGCTCAATGCGCGCGCGCGCGCGTCGCTGGAGATCGGCAAGGTCAAGGTTAAGAGCGGAAAAGGTATTTATGCGCCGGAACGGGAGCAGCAGGTCCTGGAGGGTGTGCGGTCTCTCAATAAAGGGCCGATGGGCAATGCGGCTTTTGATGCGATTTACCGCGAGATCATGTCGTCGTCCCTGGCCCTTGAGAAACCTTTGCGCATCGGGTATCTCGGTGCGGAGGGGTCGAACTCCCATTCTGCGGCCTTGAAAAAATTCGGGGCGCAATTGAACTATGCCGGCTGTGCCAGCATTGCGGAAGTATTCAAGCGTGTGGCGCAGGGTGATTGTGATTATGGGGTGGTCCCCATTGAGAATTCCGTGGAAGGTGTTGTGACGCCGACAGCGGATTTGCTGGCGGAATCTGATTTGCGGATCTGTGCTCAGATGACATTAAAAATTTCTTATGCCCTTTTGGCCAAAGGCCCTTTCGGCAAGATCAAGAAAGTATACTCTAATCCCCAGGTGCTGGCTCAGTGCCGCAACTGGCTTGCGGTTAATTTGCCGCCGGCGCAGGTGCGGCAGATCAGTACGGCGTCAACCACCGATGCGGCAAAAGTCGCGGCGGCTGAAAAAAATGCGGCGGCGCTGGCCCCGGAAGAGTGCGCCGGCATTTATGGCCTGACGCTTTTGCGCGGGCAGGTGCAGGATATTGCGCATAATTCGACGCGATTTTTTGTGATCGGACCTGAGGATGCACGGCCGACAGGCAGGGACCGGACATCCATTATGTTTTCGATCAAGGACCGGGTGGGCGTTCTTTATTCCATCCTCGCGCCGTTTGCCAACAATGCCATTACCCTGACGCGCATTGAGTCGCGGCCGATAAAAAAGAAAGCCTGGGATTATTATTTTTTTGTTGATTTCAAGGGCCATCGGGAGGATCCCAAGGTCCGGCAGGCGCTGCATGAGGTTGAAAATATGTGTAAATTTCTGAAGGTGCTGGGTTCTTATCCCGAGGGTTCCCCGGCATGAAGACGAATAAGCATGTCCGAAAAATCAAGCCGTATGTCGGCGGCAAGCCGATCGCCGAAGTCCGCCGGGAGTTCGGCTTGAAAAGCGTTATCAAGCTGGCGTCCAATGAAAACCCTTTTCCTCCTTCGCCAAGGGTCCTTAAGGCAATTGCGGCCGCGGCGCGTGAAGTGAACCGTTATCCCGACGGAGCTTGTTACGCGTTGCGCCAGGAGCTTGCCCGGAGGCATCAGGTGGCGGCGGATCAGCTTGTTTTCGGCTGCGGGTCTGATGAGATCATTGTGATGGCGCTGCGGGCATTCACGAACGAGGGTGATGAGGTGGTGATGGCTAAGCCGTCATTTATGGTTTATTCCATTGCCGCGACGGCCGCCGGAGCCAGGTGTGTTGAAGTTCCGCTCAAGGGGCTTGCGTATGACCTGCCGGCCATGAAAAAAGCGGTGACTCCCAGGACCCGGCTTGTTTTTATCGGCAATCCGGATAATCCGGCGGGCACATTCGCGGGGCGTACGGATATCGCGGCGTTCATGAAGGGCCTGTCCCGGGATGTCCTTGTTTTCTTTGACGAAGCTTATTTTGAATTCGCCCGCGATGAAAAAGATTACCTGGATGCCATGACCCTGTTGCGCACATGCCCGAATGTCATTGTGGCGCGGACATTTTCAAAGCTTTTTGGTTTGGCCGGCCTGCGCGTCGGGTATGCGGCGGCAAGCCCTGAAGTGGCGGATCTATTAAATCGTGCCCGTGAGCCGTTCAATGTGACATCCATTGCTCAGGCCGCAGCCATGGCCGCCCTGAAGGATGAAGCGTATTATGAAAACATTTTAAAGATCCTTAAGCGCGAACGCGACGTGGTGTGCGCGGGGCTGGAGCTGCTGGGGCTTTCTTACAGCCGTGGATTCACGAATTTTATCCAGGTCCGTTTGCCAGTTCCAGCTGCCGGCATGGCGTTAAGGCTGATGAAAAAAGGTGTGATTGTGCGCGATATGGGCGCCTGGGGGCTTAAGGATTATATCCGTGTGACGGTCGGGATTCCCGCGGAAAACAGGAAATTTCTCAAGGTGCTAAAAGAAAATTTACAGGGAGATCAATGATGTTCCACAGGCATATGTTCAGAAAAGCGGTTATCCTGGGGACAGGCATGATCGGCGGATCGATCGCGCTGGCGCTCAGGAAACACGGCCTGGCCGCCCAGATTGTCGGGACGTCGCGCCAGGAGGCATCCCTGCAGACGGCATTGGCCATGAAGGTCATTGACGAAGGCACAACAGATGTGCGCAAAGCGATCCAGGGAGCGGACCTGGTTATCCTCGCGGCGCCGGTCAAAGTGATCCTGGAGCATATCGGGGATATTTCCAAACACCTGCGCCGGGGGTGTGTGGTGACTGATGTCGGCAGTTCCAAGGCCGCGATTGTCGATGCCGCCCAGAAACATTTTCCTCCGCATGTGCTGTTTGTCGGTTCGCACCCGATGGCCGGTTCTGAAAAAAGCGGCGTGGCCCAGGCCAATGTTGATCTGTTTAAAGGGGCTTCCTGTATCATGACGCCGACAGACAAGACCAATCGCGCGGCGAAAGACAAGGTCAAACAACTCTGGACTATTTTTGGCGCGGACGTGAAATTCATGGATCCGTTGCCGCATGACGAGGCCCTGGCGTATGTCAGCCATTTGCCGCACATGATGGCGTTTGCCCTGGCGCGCTCGATCCCGGATGATTTCTTGCAGTACGGCGCCACGGGATTGATGGATACAACCCGCGTGGCAGGGTCTTCGAGCCAGATGTGGGCGGATGTTTGCGCGTCGAATTACCGGCAGGTGACCAAGGCTATTGATGAAGCAGTGAAGTCATTGGCAGAAATCCGCAAGGCCG
>JBAXBM010000115.1:0-7362 GCA_037141995.1 Candidatus Omnitrophota bacterium | reverse complement strand
AGAAGCCGAAAGAGTGGCGCGGTAAGGCAGGCGAGAAATGACATGCGCTAAACATATTCACATATTTTATATAAAAGAATAACGATTTTCTACGGCTCAACAATGTCAATGCCAAATACAGCAGTCAAATCTTCCGGTGGCAATTCTTTGGCTTTCCCGGACCTGGCCGCGGGCAGTTTGAAGGCGGCACTGCCGACAAGGTCCCTGGGATTGACGCCCCTGAGCCGGAACAGAAGTTCGGGCTCATCGTCCAGGCGATGCCCTACCCCGTATAAAACCGCAGCCACATGCTTGCACATCCCGGCCACATCCGGACAGGAACATGAAAACATGATTTCTTTGGGTTCAGGAAAAAAGCCGTAATGCCGGTCAACCATGACCCGCATCACGCCAGCCGACAATTTCCCCTGCAGCAATTCGATCACAGACCCGATCCCTCCGGAACAGGAACGGACAATCTTCTGCCAGTGATCTTCTTCAAGCGCATCAATGCCGATCCTGACTTTATAAAGGCGGGCCCCCTGGACCAGGGCCTCAACCCTGCCGTTGCTGACCGCCAGATGAATCACAAAGCCACTGCGGACATACAGCCTTCCTCGGGGGAGGCGATTCGTATAGTCGCTGAATGATTCCAGGTGCGCACACCAGGCTTTGCCCCAGAAAGTATCCACAATCGACCGGCCGCTAATCCGGACCGGCGTCATGGCAACCCCCTTCTTCACCCTTCGCGCCACTGCCGCGGCCGCTTTCACCTGCTGTTTCCCCGCCGGATTATCCGGCTTAACGTCTTTGCGCATTACGCCTCCAGTATCTATGCGGCACTGCCCGCGGATTTTATGTCAAGCGAAACAACCTTGATCAGTTCATCATTGGCCATTTCCGTCAGGATCGCCGTGTCAGCGCCCTCAAGGATATCCCGTGATAACGCCTGCTTTGATTCGATCATCATGTCAATTTTTTCTTCCAGCGTCCCGCGGCAGATAAACTTGTGCACCAGGACATTGCGTTTCTGGCCGATACGGTAGGCGCGGTCCGTGGCCTGGTTTTCCACTGCCGGATTCCACCAGCGGTCAAAATGAATCACATGCGATGCCGCCGTCAGGTTAAGCCCCATGCCGCCGGTTTTTAATGACAGGACAAAAAACGGCGGGCCGTCATCCTCTTGAAAAGCCGCCACCATCGCGGCCCGCTGCCTGATCGGCGTCCCCCCGTCGAGGATAAGCCCGGCTTTCCCGAAAATGGTCTGTAAAAATCCGGCCAGGGGGGCTGTCATTTCCCTGAACTGTGAAAAAACAAGGACCTTTTCCTGTTTCTCCGCGATCACCTCGCAGATCTCCTTCAGCCGCAGGAATTTTCCGCTGTCGCCGGGACTGAAAAGGCCGTCCTTGATAAAATGCGACGGATGATTGCATATTTGCTTGAATCGCATGAGGTACGCCAGGATCACCCCGCGCCGCCGGATCCCTTTTACCGCGCCAATTTCATTCGCCAGAGATTCAACAGATTTTTGATACAGTGCCACCTGCTCCCTGGAAAGCATGCAATAGGCCTTGGCCTCCGTCTTGTCCGGAAGATCGGCAATAACACTCTTGTCCGTCTTCAGCCGCCGTAAAATGTAAGGCCGCACGAGCGTCCTTAACGCGGCATACGGGCTATCGCCGGAGCCTGGTGATCGCCGGATAAACGCATCAAATTCCCGGATGGACCCCAAAAGCCCCGGCGCGACAAAATCAAACAACGACCACAGGTCCGACAAATGATTTTCAACCGGCGTGCCGGTCAATACCAGACGGTGAAAGCTTTTCAGGGCCTTGACAGCCCGGGTTTGCTTGGCGGCAGGATTCTTGATCGCCTGGGCCTCATCGGCAACCACAAGCCCCCACGTCCTCCCGGCCAGCCAGGCCAGCCTGCCCACAGAACCGTATGTCGTGATCACAAGGTCTACCTCACCGGGACATACCCCAAGCCCATCGCCGGAAATATGCGCTGTCCAGCATGTCAAAGACGGCGCAAAGCGGCGGATCTCCGCCTGCCAGTTCCCCATGAGAGATGCCGGCACAATCAATAACGACGGCTTTTTATTAATCTCATCCTGTTTTAACAGTAAAAGCGCCAGCACCTGGATGGTTTTACCAAGCCCCATATCATCGGCAAGAATAGCCCCCAGCCGCATGCGGTTAACCGTATTTAACCACGCGACGCCGTGCCGCTGGTACGGGCGCAGGGTCGTTTTCAGCCTTGCCGTTAACGCGGCTGTAACACGGACATCTTCTCCTGGCGACCGCAGCATATCAAGCGACCGGGTGAGCCACTGGCCGGACACCACGCGCGTATAGGCCCGGGCATCTTTTTCGCTGATGCCGTCTCCCGCGACACCCACCCCTGCCAGCCACCGCATCCCTTCGGCAAACGTCACTGCCCCCGCATGAGCCGACCTGGTCACCGACTTCCACCGCGCCAGCACTTCACCGAGTTTGTCCTTGTCAATCTCAACCCACTGCCCCTTGAACAATACAAACTGTTCCCGCTGGGACAGAAGATCCTGCACCTCTTTCTCATCCAGGGCCTGCGCGCCCAGCATCACCGATACATTAAAATCAAGCAAAGCATCCAGGCCCATCACGCCGGGATCTCTTTCCCCGATACGTACCGCTACCTGCGGACGACGTGACTGCTTCGGCTTCCACCAGTCAGGGACCTTGACAAAAATACCTGCCGCCGCAAAGACAGGGATGTCTTTTAAGAATCGGTACGTTTCCTGAGGCGTCCATGCCAGGGGACGATAAATATCTCCCGAATCAACGACGGCCTTCAGCCACGCGCTCTTTTCCGCTGCCTTGTAAATAGGCGCCAACAGCCTCAAAAGCAAATTCCTGTCTCCGGCCCCGCCGTATTCCTCAAGGGCTTTCCCAAGAAGGATATGCTGTGCCCGGCCATTCTGGGCCACGGCATGCGCGTATGTCGCCAAAAATGCAAACGGCTGGGTCCCGGGTTTTTTATTCTCCGCCAGATGAAAACATACCCGCCCTAAAAAGCTCCAGTGTGAATGCCGGGCGGCAAAATATGCCGCTGCGTTATGCCCGGATTCACGGATTTCGCCGGCCAGGGCCTCTTCAATATCACGCCATAATCCGCGCAAACAATCTTCATCAACATACTCCACCCCTTTCATCGGAGGCACGGTCAGGATCATCCGGCTCAAATCTTCAGCAGGGATATTGATGCGAACAGGCTCTTTATCTAAATTACGGCTGTCAATATCCGGCAGAGCCGTAAACAACGATAAATACAGCCGTGTGAAATCCTTCCAGAACGCAAAGGACGGCTCCTCGCTGAACCCGCCGCTGGCCGCGTCAAGGAACAACATCCCGTGCCCTGACCCCCTGGCAAAAGCCGCCGCCAAAGCCGGGTCCAGGCCGTCACCCTCAACATAAAGCCGCCGATGCGGAGAAAGATAAATATCCGGCATATTTTATCTTACTTCCTGAACACAAAAAATACTGCCGCCAGGATACAGGCAAAAGCAGCGAGATAATTCCATTTAAAATCCTCCTTGAGATAAAGCATCGAAAATCCGCAGAAAACAACAAGCGTGACAACTTCCTGGATAACTTTCAGCTGCGTTGTGGTGAATTGAGCGCTCCCCCAACGGTTGGCGGGCACCATGAAACAATACTCCACAAACGCAATACCCCAACTGGCAAGAATCACGATCCACAAGGGCTGGTCTTTAAACTTCAGATGCCCGTACCAGGCAAAGGTCATGAACACATTAGAAATGGTCAATAGCACAACCGTTGTCATCGTCTTCCCCCTTTAATCCATTCTGCGGAAAAAACATCATTATACCCAAATTTCACGAATCATCCCGTTAAAATATTGACAGCAGTGCTATAATCCAATTCTTCCTTAAATTCACCAGAAAGTCACACACATGAAAAACAGGACATTTGAACCACAATTTATCACCGTTTTAAAAGAAGGCTACACGCTCTCCCGCTTTGCCAACGACCTTCTGGCCGGGATCATTGTCGGCATCGTATCCCTGCCGTTATCCATTGCCTTTGCCATCGCTTCCGGCGTCAAACCTGAACAAGGGCTTATCACGGGCGTTATCGCTGGCTTTCTGATTTCAGCGTTGTCGGGCAGCCGCGTGCAGATCGGCGGGCCGACCGGCGCTTTTATTATTATTGTTTTCGGGATCGTCCAGCAATACGGCTACAACGGGCTGGCCATGGCCACGTTCATGGCCGGCGTCATGTTAATCATCATGGGTTTCGCGCGCCTGGGCGATGCCATCAAATACATCCCCTACCCCGTCACCGTAGGCTTTACCAGCGGCATCGCGCTCGTCATTTTCACCACGCAGATCCCGGATCTTTTCGGCCTGAAGCTGGCAAAAGTCCCCGAGCACTTCTTCGATAAATGGACTGCCTGTTTCCAGCACCTGCCGGCAACAAACCCCTTTGCACTGGGCCTGGGCATCATGACCATCCTCATTATCCTGGTATGGCCAAGGATCACTTCGCGGGTTCCGGGACCGATTGTCGCGATCATCGCGGCCACCGCACTGACTCACGGATTACACCTGCCCGTAGACACCATCGCCAGCCGTTTCGGCGAAGTCCCGCATCATTTTCCGGCGCCGTCTTTTCCTCATTTCACGATGAATGAATTTTCAAGGCTTTTTCAGCCGGCCCTAACCATTGCCCTGCTCGCCGGCATTGAATCACTGCTGTCCGCCGTTGTAGCTGACGGTATGCTAGGCACACGCCATCGCTCCAATATGGAACTTATCGGACAAGGCGTAGCCAATCTTTTCTCACCCATCTTCGGCGGGATCCCTGCCACCGGCGCCATCGCCCGTACCGCCACCAACATTAAAAACGGCGGACGCACACCAATCGCCGGCATCATCAGCAGTGTTACCCTGCTCCTGATTTTTCTCTTCTGCGGGCAATGGGCCGGGCTCATCCCCATGGCTTCTCTCGCCGGCATCCTGATCGTAATCGCCTACAACATGAGCGAGCTCCACCTTTTCAAACGCCTGCTCAAAAGCCAGCGCAGTGATATCATGGTCCTTCTGTTCACATTCGGATTAACCGTGCTTGTCGACCTGACAGTGGCCATTGAAGTTGGCGTTGTCATGGCCGCTTTCCTTTTCATGCACAACATGGCCAAAATGACCAACATGCACCTGGTCGAAGAAGATGAATCCACCGGGCGGCCCCAGGAATATGACGGCGTGCCAGACGGCGTTGAAATATTTGAAATCAACGGGCCTTTCTTTTTCGGCGCGGCCGATAAATTCCGCGACACCATGGCCGAAATTGAAAAGCTCCCCAAAGTCCTGATCCTCCAGATGCGCCATGTGCCGGCGGTCGATGCCACCGCCGTCAGCGCGCTCGAAAGCCTTGTCGTCCAGGCCCACAAAAGCGGCACAAAGATCGTCCTGGCAGGTGTCAGCAAACGCGTTTTCCGGGCCATGCGCAACACGGATTTGCTGGAGCGCGTGGGCATGGAGAATATCCTCCCGGATGTGTCACTCGCCCTGGCGCAAGCCATAACGCTCATCGATGAAGATAAAGAAAAGAAATAGAATTATCTTACTTTTTAAATAAAAACCGGCGGGCAAAAACAACCGCACCCCAAATCAAAAAGCCTGCGGCCAAAGCAAAAACTACGTATTTAGTATACTTCATCAGTAAAACACCGAACACAGCCAGAAGGTAGAGCCGCGGCCCGACCCCAATGAAAGTAAAAGTAATAAAAGGGATAAACGGGATGCGCGTGATTCCCGACGCAATCGAAAACACCTTGAACGGAATAATGGGAAGAAGGCGCCCCAAGAGAACACCCCAGGCCCCATGCTTCACAGCAAATGCCTCTGCCTTAGCCATGCGTTCCGGTGTGATAAAAACATACTTGCCGATCTTCAGGATAACCGGCAAACCCGCATAACGGCCGATCGCGTATCCCACCCCGGCGCCCAGCGTCGCCCCCAATGACCCAAAAACAACAATCGACATCAAAGAAAAACCCATGGCCCCTGCCGCCGCCACCACCAATTCCGAAGGGAGCGGAAAGAACGACGATTCCAGGAACATGGCGGCAAAAATACCAAAATCCCCGTAACGGCTTATAAGATCTGCGATCTGAGGCGGCAATGCGTGTGTCATAATGCGGTTAGATTAACGTCTACCGGCCCAAAAGGCAAGCTGTAAAACAAAAATATACCTGCCCTCAAAACTGTTTGCGGTATTTAAGAAATATGCGGTCATCGGGAATCCGGCGCAGTTCCATCTCCCTGTCCAGCGATGAAGAAGACAGGATCTCTTTCTGGGCGGCAATGATCACGTGGGAATTGATGCGGTATTCACTTTCAACTTTCTGGGTTAACTCGCGCTGGCCCTGATCTCCCTGCGCGCCGATCTCGATACCGTACCCCACATCCAGGCGGTCTGTCAGATCCTTATTGAACGTCACGCCCTGTACGGCGCTGTCGAGTTTATAAGACACCCTGGAAAAACCAAAGATGCGGGCGATGCGATCCCCAGACCCGCCGAAGAAAAAGTAATCCACAAAGTCGCCGGCAAGTTCCGGCGTCATCTTTTTCGTGGTCATCGCCATATCAATCCCGTCCCAGCGTTTCCCGGTTGTCAGCATCAGCAAAAGCTGTTCCTGGGACAGGGGCGGCTCTGACGTCAGGATTATTTTAGGTTCCTTGCGTTTGCCGCGCACAACAATATCAATGCGCGTCCCGGCGATTTCGGATACAGCATGAATATCCAGTTCCGGATCAAGGATGTTGCCGGAAAATATCAGGTGGCTCTCACCGAGCGCCACCAGCGAACGCGGCGATTTCAACCACCCCCTGTGCACGGACAATTTCCCGTATGTTTCCCACATCATGCCGCGGCGCTTGAAAGAAAGATCGCACATAACCGGCGCATCGTAAAGAAGAAACCCATTAAGCGGGATGCGCGCAACCTCAAAAACACCTTTAACCGCAGGCTCAAACGCACGGCCGCTCAAAACAAGGTCGATATCCCTCAAATCACCGTGCAATAAAGAAAGATTATTAAAACGCCGGATGATCGATGTTACCCATTCCAGGTCAAGGCTTTTAGAATAAGCATTCGCTTCGTAACGGCCGCCGCGCAACGTGGCATTGATCACAATATTATCAGCTTGCGGCGTAATAAGGCGGGCATTCACAACGCCAGCCTCCAGCCCGTCCAGGCCATTAAGGCCGTCGGGGGGGGAGACGACGGGGTCGACGGGGGGGGGGAAGGGCCGCGGGGCCGGGAGGTCCGTGGGAAGGACCTGTGTGTGTGCATGTGTGTGTGTGTGCATGTGTGT
>JBAXBM010000114.1:0-7403 GCA_037141995.1 Candidatus Omnitrophota bacterium | reverse complement strand
ATTTTGCCCTTACTCTGCCATCACCGCAATCCGATCTTGCTGGCCAAACGCTTAAAGACCCTTATGTCTTTGATTTTTTAAGCATGAGAAAAGACTATGACGAGCGCGATCTTGAGACCGCCTTGATTACGCATGTGACACAGTTTTTGCTGGAGCTTGGCTCAGGTTTTTCTTTTTTGGGCAGCCAGGTACCAATCCGGGTAGGGACAAAAGAATTCTTCATTGATCTTCTATTTTACCATACTCGCCTGCATTGTTATGTCGTCGTGGAATTAAAAACTGGCGATTTCGAACCGGCTAATGCCGGACAACTCAATTTCTACATTAAAGCGGTTGATAGCCAGTTGCGCAAGGATGGAGATAATCCGACGATAGGTCTTTTGTTGTGCAAGAGCAAGGAGAAGCTTATCGCCGAATACTCTTTAAGTGACATTCATAAACCCATTGGCATATCTGAATATAAATTAACGCAGTCATTGCCGAAGAATCTGAAATTAAGCCTTCCGACGATTGAAGAGATAGAGAAAGAGCTAAGCGAGGCCACGGATAAACGAAGAGATAAAACAAATACGTGACACTTTGTCACGGGTTGAAATTGATCTCAATGGTCAATTTTGCGGACAATGTCCGCAAAATCTTAATTGTGCAAGGGGCTCTTGCATAATTGGGCTGACCAGAGTAAAGATCTGTGTCGAATAACCAAGCAAAATGTCTGATAAATGTCAGATAAAGTAGAAAGTCCTGCCTTATGGGCAGGACCTCTACCGATCGGGGACGCCCCGGTCCAGTATATCTCTTGCGAGACATCGACACAGTCGACGTCCGTAAAAAAGAATAGTATAAAATAAGCCATCTGTAAAGAATCACGGATGTATAGCCCCGATTGGCTGTATATAGCAATGTTATATAGGCGTTATATAGAAATAGTATTATCGACGATAAAAAGTGGTTTTAATGGCACGAGAAAAGGCCGGCAACGGTGATATAGGCTTTGAAAAGAAGCTCTGGCAAGCCGCGAACCGGTATACCAAAAGTGCAAGCTGGTAAATTTGGCGAACCGTAGTGCGCACGCGATGTATCAACGCGGTTCGTGGCGCATCAATATGAATACGGAATAATAACATGACAATAAATGAATTAATCCAAAAACTTTCGGCATTTCCTCCAGATACCAATATCGTTGTGTCCGGCTATGAAGGCGGGTTCGCTGATGTAACCGGCGCGCGGGGAATTCGACTTCAAAAAGACGCCAACAAAGAATGGTATTACGGTCGACATGAGGAGGCTAATGCCGGAGATCAACAGGCCGCCAAGGCGGTTGTGATTACTGGAGAGGGACGGGAAGATTAAGAATGAAAATACTTACTTGAAATTGTAACGGAGCTCTTAGAAATAAGTTTTCACATTTAACTACATTTGGTGCAGATATTATTGTCGTACAGGAATGTGAAGACCCAGAAAGAAGCCGTAACAATAATTACAAAGAATGGGCCTGTAATTATCTTTGGACAGGAGATAACAAAAACAAAGGATTAGGAATCTTTGCTAAAAAGAATGTGACATTAGAACGGTTAGATTGGGACGCCGCTGGCTTGAAATATTTTTTGCCTTGTAGAATAAACAATGAATTTAATCTTCTTGGAATGTGGTGTCACGGGGCAAATTCTCCAACTTTTGGCTACATTGGACAGCTTTGGAAATATCTACAACTTCATAAATCAAAGCTTGGTAACTGTGCGCTCGTTGGCGATCTTAATAGCAATGTTATTTGGGATAAATGGGATCGTTGGAGAACAAAAATCATGGCTAGGAATAAGTGATCACATGCCAATTTGTTGTCATATTACACAAAACGGAAGATTATGACCGACAAGTTAAAGGAAAAAGTTTCTTGTGCTTTAAAGAACAACAACATCGATGTTGAATATTTTTCTGACTCCGTGGAACGGTTTTATCAGAAGATTGCAGTATTAAATAAACTTAAAGATTGCAATGGTTTAATTAAGAGCCTCCTGAGTTGTAATGATCAAAATAATCTCAAGGCGTTGATCTTTGAAGCTTCATTTGCGTTCGATATTCTTTCAAAGAATGGTTCACTCAAATATGAAGTACAACAAGGTCAAAATGCGACATCGATCGATTTTCTTTGTCATCTTTCCGGGGATGACGTTTATTTTGAATTAAGATTGGTACAGGAAAATATAAACACTAGAGAAACCATAAAAGATCAGTTGGAAAAGACAAATCATTACAGCATTGCAATGGATGGTGGCGAAGAACAAAAAGAATTGCTTCGCCTGCAAACAATATTAATAGAAAAATGCTTCAAAGATGGTCGGCCAGTAAAATTCTTTTATAAAAGAGCCCGCCTCTATAACATTGTTGTTGTGTATATTACCGATCTAATCCTTGGCGCCATTGATTGCCATGATTGTAAATTGGTTGCTTATGGAGATGCTTTCGTAGAGCCTGTATTTCGACGCGGCATTTCAGGGTTGTTTAATCATGACGCCGCTTCCAACAAATCAGATCGCAATGCCTTTAAAGATATAATCAGCGGCATCCTGTTCGTTCGAAATAGCCCTCGTGCCACTTCATTATTAGATTTAGATTTGGAATACTTATTAATGCATAACCCTACATTATTTGATAAAACAACACTTATGAATCTCGCATCCAAACTGTCTATTTTTATGAAGACATGGTCGAAACAAACTTAATCCAAAAGCCATTTATTTGTGAATAGTAATGGCCGCGTGATCAGTGCTGAAAACACAGATGGATTATTTAAGACTTCTCAAATAAGAAAGGAACCGATGCCCAAGAAACCAAGCGATGTTGACATTTGGATTAGCTGGGAAACAGAGCATATTCGTCAGGCCCTTGAAAATGCATCCACTTATTTTGACCATAAGGATGTTTTGGATGTTCATACATTGGAAGCCGTTTATGCCAAAGAGAGCCGTTTTGGTACTTTGCTGAATGATCGCGGCATTGATGGTGCCGCAGGTGAATTTCAGTTAAAGAAAACATTGGCCCAGCAATATGGTTTATTTGTCTCTAAAAAGAATGACCAGCGTTTCGATATTGATTACGCCTCCATAGCCGCCGCACGGTATTTGAAAGATATCGACTATGAATTTTCCAAAGAAACAATCTTAACGGCAAAAGTGCGAACAGTCCCGGTGACTGATCCGGTTGAGCGTGAGAAATTTGACCTTGCCGCTTATAACGCTGGTTCTACCCCTATCGCCAAGGCGCAACAACTGGCAAAAAAGGCTGGTAAGAATCCTGCTGTTTGGGATGATGTAAAAACTTTTCTGAAGGCGGCCGGAGTTAACGCAGAGAAAGTTACCGAAATCAGGAACTACGTCACAAAAATCTTGCGATATCAAAATGAGTTTGCAGAAAAGTCCTCCGCAGATGCCCGCGCCAAAGATAGAAAACTTGTCAAACCAAAGATCCAATGCACGAAAGGTCATTGGATTACCAAAGACCATCACCATATTTTCATATGCCAATAACGTGGATTATTTTTTCTTTGGTGTTTTCAGCAATGATTCCCGGTGCTATTGCTAAAGATCATGCCGCCAAACTTTTTGGCAACATGACATATCATGTCCCGGATGCAGAAAACAAAGAAATTACGCTCAAGAATGGTAAGTATGTCACTTGGGCTGACGAGGTTTATTTGGATGATAAATATGTTTATGATGATTTTAATCATGATGGATTAAAAGACGCTGCTGTGATCATTGTGACTAATACCGGAGGCGGAGGAAATCAATGCTGGTATGTTCTCGCTTTTTTGATTAATGATGGGAAAAAGCTGGTTCATCGTGCAAGCATTGACTTGGATGACCGTGCGGAAATCTTTTCATTACAAGCCAAGAATGGTAAAGTGCTGGTTACCATGAATGTGCATCAAGAAGGTGATTGTAACGGAGGCCCAAGCAAGCAGTTAAAAGAATGGTATGAGTACCCAGGGCCGAATGTTTTTACTAGCCGGGCTGGCAGTTATGTTTGGGGAGAAAGCCTTGAGGGCGTACGGGGGATTACTGATAAAGACTTTAAAGCTCCCTGCATTCCTCCATTAGGCTTAAATCACGGGTTTGTCAGTGGCGTAATTGATGAATATCAATAAGATAAACCAAGCGGCGGGCTTATTTTTGCAAGACGTAAAAATGAACTGATTGCGGCATACTCCTTAAATGGACATTTAATACTCAGGGAGGAAAGATGATGGACAATACGTCTCAATCCAGCGATTCGAAACAGGCAAAGAAGTATCGTTATACGTCACCAGAATATCATACCTTGTTCGGGCATTTTTTTTGGTGTGCTGTTTTCGGAGCGGCTTATTATTTCTTTGATCATTGGCTGTTGGCGGTAGGCTTTGGGATTGCGGTTCTCGCATTATTATGGCGGCTGTTTTTTGGATTAAGTAAGGATTATGATCCCTCAGAAAAGGAGTATCCGTTTAAAGCCCCGGCGGACATGAAGAAAGAGTTGCTGGATCTTATTGCGAAAGAAGTCCCCGGGCCGTCTGGCGAAGCGTTGGCGCGCCTGGTGCGGCCTTGTATCCGGGTCATCACCAAGCCCATGCTGGAGGAGGATTTGCCGGTCGGTGTTTCCAAGATCGGCGGGCTTCCGGACTTGCCCAAAGAGGTTGCCTGGCCATTCGTTAAGAAAGAAAAGAATCTTTGTGAATTTGTCGGCCAGTTTAATCTGGCTGACGTGAGTCCGTTCGATGAAGAGAAACTGCTACCTGCCAAAGGTATGCTTTATTTCTTTGTTGATGCACCAGAGATGGAGGCAAAAGTTTTATATTTTAATGTTCCTGCGGAAGCTTTAGCGAGAAGGAATGTGCCGGCAAAGCTTAAAGTTCCACTCTATGAAGAATGTGCCCTGGAATTCCGGCAGGAATACCGCGTTCCTGATCTTGCTTCGAATGTGGAGGAGCTTCTTAAAAAAGAGAAAGATGGCGCTATCTTTGCTGATGACGAGGATTGCGCAGAGAAATACTCCGGTCGAGTTGACGAGATTTGTAATACGGGCAGATATTCTTCCGATCATCATTTCTTCGGATATTCTGGATCTATTCAGGGAGATTTGGTTATTGGCGTAGACATTCCTGAAGGTAAAAAGATCTTGGAAATGTCTGACGCGGAGCTGAGATCCGCCCAGAAGACACGGTTGCTGTTTCAATTGGACTCGGATTCCAATCCCAATATGAATTTGGGTGATGGGGGCCGGTATTATTTTGAGATCGAAACTGATGATTTAAAAAATGCCTGTTTTGATAAGGTAAGTTTTATGGTGGAGTCTTAACATCACGGTCTTGCTGTTATTAAAGTGCGGTAGAATTATTAAGGTGAAAAATAGAATCTTGGCGTCGACGATTTTCGAATCGTCTGTCAAGGCATCGGGGTATAAAATTTAATTTGATTTTTTAATACAGAATATATGGTTCGACTGGCAGAGTTTAAATCGAAAGTTGGTAAGGCTCCGTTCGACGCGGTAATCAGGGTTAATACCGAGATGCTTTCATTTTATCGGGATCCTGCAAAGGAGGAGAAATGAAGAAGGTCTCGGGCGTGGGAATTATAGCCAGTATTGGTTTATTGGCATCGCTTGGTCCTGCTGTATTCCTTGGTTATTCTTCTTTTTATCAGTTGAATGTCGCCATGAGATACAAGGGACAACAGGAATGGTGGGGGTTTTGTGGTGGTTTATTATTTTTTCTCATGACATTTTTATATTTTTTGGGGAATATGGGGTTAGCTAAAAGGAAAGAGTTCGGGAGAAAAGCCGTCCTTTTTTCCGCTTGGTTTTTTTGGTTTAGCGTATTTGATCTTTTCACGAGTATTCGAATATCGCCAGAGTACTATAAATTAAACGTGCTTGGAAAATTCTGGTGGCAATTGAGTGCAAGGTTGGGGGCCGGCGGATTGTTGGCGTGGGCGATAATTTACGTCACCTTTATAACGTATTATCTTTTAACCCGTAAGGATGTCAAGGAGCAGTTTAAGAAGGTGGCCTGATATCATTTGTTCCCATGCGCGTTATTTGTAAAGATAAGATTAATTCTTACCCGTATTACCTCTTTCTATTGAAAAATGCGGGTTAAATGGTACCCGCGTATGCCCCAGGGTCTCCTTTAGAAGAACAAAAAATCGGGCATCTTTCAGCCATTGACTGGTGAGGGCGGGGCCGGGCGTGGATCCTTTGGTAATATGAGAAAAATCTTTATTTTCCCATGAAAGTGATAATTCCGAACCTACTTTCAGCAATCGGGGTACAAAACCAAGATCTATTTTGTAAGAAAATGTTTGGCCATACGCTAAGAAAGCCTGTCCGGCTGATTTATTCCAAATAATGTAATTATCAATTTGAGGAGGATCTTTGCGCTTGAAGTAAGGATTAAAGCTTTTGTTAAAGAAATTAACCTTGACCCTTGCCGGCGACACGTCGCGCACGGAAGCGGCAGTTATAAAATCACTACGCATGTTGAAGAAAATTGTCTCTTTATCGCGAGCTTGCTGCAGATAATAACGGTGTTCATCAAAAGATAAATCACCTTGAACTTCCATTTCATTTTGCGGCAATCTTTTAATAACAGGCAGTTCTTTGTCATCCCAGTTAAAATCTTTGGTGCTATCTCCGCTGGTTGTTGTTATGAACCAGCTGCCCTGGTGCCCGTAAATAGTACTATTTCCTAGTAATGAGGAAAGCAAGCTTAAATATCTTGCCGTATAAGAAATGGTTGTTGCTACGTTCAGTTCTTTAATGTGGAATGGAAAATCTGAGGGCAGGTTTATCCGGACAATATTCCATGTGCCGGGAAGCGCTAAAACAGGGTCTTTAAAATATTCCGGCGTGTGTTCAAATTTTAAGTTTAACCGGATTTCATCCTCCGCCTTGTTTTTATAAAATTGACGCGCCTTAATAGCCAATTGCGCCGGGAAGCCGTTGGCGGGAGTTTCTTTTTGTAAAATGCCCGGCTGTTGAACATCGGTTTTAGTCCCGATCGTTTCCCCTGTCAATTCATCGGCGTATGATACTGTTTCATTCTTTTTGGCATTATTCATGGCCCAGGATAAAATTAAACTTACGCATATAAAACTGCCAGCCCATATTAAAATTGTTTGTTTGATATTTCTTGTCGCAAAAAAGAATATGGTTGCCGTGATTTGAGCAACAAGCATCATGCCCAGGCACAGCATCAATAAATCGGTGTGTTCATCCCAGCGTATATGATGCGTGAATTTAAGTGTCAACAGCCATTGAAAAATAGGTACAGCCATCATAAAAATAACGCCGGACAGCAGGCAGGAAAATAAATTTGGTGTGTGCGCCAAGAAAAGCTGACATAGACGAGTTGGCGAAGAAAAAAAAAGAAT
>JBAXBM010000113.1:0-7421 GCA_037141995.1 Candidatus Omnitrophota bacterium | reverse complement strand
TTTTGACCTGGGACGATTTTAATACCCAGCTGCGTCATCATAATGCCTGCAATACACTGAATGTTCTTCTGGCCCGCGGGGTGGTCCCTATTATCAATGAAAATGATACTATTTCTACGGATGAAATAAAATTCGGCGATAATGATAAACTTTCCGCCATGGTGGCGGCTATGGCCGAGGCCAGCCTGCTTGTCATGCTGTCGGATGTCGATGGCCTTTATAAAAAAGAGGGCGGCAAGCTGACGGAAAAGATCGGTGAGATTCATGAAATCACCGATGAAATAAAAAGTATGGCCGGTGGTGCGCGCGACATAAATTTTTCAAAGGGCGGGATGATCACCAAGCTTAATGCGGCCCAGATAGCCCTGTCGGCCGATGTCCCCTGCATCATTGCCAATGGTCAAACGCCGGATGTGATCCGCCGGATTGTTTTGGACCGGGAGCCGCTGGGGACCTATTTTTTTGAGAAATCCGGTAAGGTAAAGAAAACATCTTTGCCTGTTTATAAAGATGAAGCCACGTTATAGGTGACGGATATGGATATCCAGAAAAATATTTTAAAACAGGTTAAGGAGGCCAGGGCTGCGGCGCTGCGGCTGGCGCTGGTGAAAACGGCAGATAAAAATACGGCCCTTAAAGCGATGGCCCAGGCGCTCGGGGATCACGCGTTGCTGATCCTGAGGGAAAATGCCAAGGATGTGGCGGCGGCAAAGAAATCCGGCATTTCTCCGGCGATGATTGACCGTTTGACGCTCGATGAATCGCGGGTCAAGGTGATGGCGGAGGGGATCCTTGATATTGTTAAATTGAAAGACCCGGTCGGCGGCGTCATGGAGGAGTCGACGCGTCCTAACGGCCTTGTGATCAGGAAGGTCCGCGTCCCTATCGGGGTTGTTGCTATCATTTATGAATCACGCCCGAATGTGACCGCTGATTGCGCGGCGCTTTGCCTTAAGTCCGGGAATGCGGTGATCCTTAAGGGCGGGAAAGAAGCGGTTTTTTCCAACACAGTCATTTATCATATTCTTAAGGAGGCATTGGCAGGCACGGCGGTTCCCGCCGGGGCTCTTCAGTTTATTGTGTCAACAGACCGTGCTGCCGTGAGTGAACTGCTAAAGATGGATGCCTGGGTTGACCTTGTTGTGCCCCGCGGCGGCGAGGGGCTTATCCGTTTTGTGGCGGAGCATTCGCGCATCCCGGTTGTGAAGCACTACAAGGGCGTGTGCCATACCTATGTCAGCGATAAAGCTGACTTGACGAAAGCTGCGGCTATTTGTTTTAACGCCAAAGTCCAGAGACCTGGTGTTTGCAATGCCATGGAAAAAATGCTGGTCCATGAGGCGGTGGCGAAAGTATTTTTACCGCCGATGATCCAGCGGTTGCGTGAAGCGGGTGTTGACGTGCGCGGCGATGAGGCTGTGCGCCGGATTGTGCCGGATGTCAGGGCGGCGGTTGAAGAGGATTGGCATGCGGAATATCTGGATTTGATTTTGGCGGTCAAGGTTGTCGGTAGCGTTCAGGCGGCCGTTGATCATATTAATACGTATGGTTCGCGCCATTCGGATGCTGTTGTGACACAGGATAAGAACGAGGCGGACATTTTTCTCAAGGGTGTTGATTCGGCGTGCGTGTATGTGAATGCGTCGACACGTTTCACGGATGGCTATGAGTTCGGGCTTGGCGCCGAGGTCGGGATATCGACGGATAAATTGCATGTGCGCGGCCCCATGGGGTTGGAAGGCCTGACGTCGTATAAATATCAGGTTTACGGTAACGGACAGGTTCGCGGATAGAGGATCAGCATGACAAAAATTGCGCTGTTCGGCGGAACTTTTGATCCTGTGCATATCGGGCATCTTCTGATGGCGCGTACGGCACAGGAGGAGATGGGGTTTGACAAAATTATTTTCATTCCCAGCTGTATGCCGCCCCACAAGCGTTCCATGACGCTTTTTTCTGTCGAAGATCGTATCGCGATGGTCCGGCTGGCGGTGGCTTATAATTCAGGGTTTGAAGTTTCTGATTTTGAAGTCAGAAAAGGCGGCCGTTCTTATTCCATTGATACGGTCCGGCATTTTCGCGAGATGTATCCGGCTCCTGTCAGTTTGTTTTTTATTGTTGGCGGAGATGCGATCAACCAGATTCATACCTGGAAGGATATTGAAGAGATCAAACGGTTGTGTTCGTTTGTGTCTGTGAATCGCCCGGGATATCCCCGCGGTCTGGCGCGTTTTAAATATCACGCTCTGTCTATGCACGGCATTGACATGTCATCGACGGAGATTCGCAAGCGGATTCAGCAGGGGAAATCGATCCAGTATCTGGTCCCCGAGAGTGTCCTGGGATATATAAGAGAACACCGGCTGCCCAAAATATAAACCTGTGCGGGTATTAGAAACCTGCCCCATAAACACGTAGAGTCGATCCGCCGGATCGTCTCATCTTAAGGAGTCTCCACATGAGCCAGGATTTCAAGAATGTCATCAAATTCGGTACTGACGGATGGCGGGCGGTTATTGCCGACACATTCACGTTTGAGAATGTTGAATTTCTCGCCCAGGCCCTGGCCGTATGGGTCAAGAAAGATGCGCGCCGCATCGGGGCCGAACCGCTCCGCGTGGCCGTGGGGTACGACAACCGGTTCCTGTCCCGTCATTTTTCCGAGACGACAGCTGTTGTTCTGGCGGCTAACGGGATTGATGTTGTTTTATCCGATGCGTCTCTTCCGACGCCGGCATTAAGCCTGGCGGCGCGCGACCTTAAGTGCGTGGCCGGTGTTGTGATAACGGCAAGCCATAATCCGCCGGAGTATAACGGGTTCAAGATCAAGACAGCCGAGGGCGGCGGGGCCGGTAAAAATATTACGGATGCGGTGGAAGGGTATCTTGGCCTTGAGCCTGTTAAAAAACTTGATCTTGCCAAAGCTGTTGCTGACGGGAGGATTAAGGTCGTTGATTTGAAAAAGGCTTATCTCAAGTTTATCAAAGGCTATGTGAATTTAAAAAAGATCAAACCGGCGAAGTTTCGCGTGGTGCAGGATGTGATGCATGGATCCGGCGGGACGCTGCTGGCCGATGTCCTGCAGGGATCAAAAATCAAGCTTGAACTTTTACGTTCGGATGTGAATCCCGGGTTCGGTGATTGCCGGCCGGAGCCTTTACCCCAGTACCTGGGCGGGCTCATCGCAAAAATGAAGAAGGAAAAGATTGATCTTGGCCTTGTGCTTGACGGGGATGCCGATCGTGTGGCGGCGGTCCTGCCCGGCGGTGAATTTCTTTCTCCCCAGAAGATTTTGGCGTTACTGGCCCTTCATCTTTACAAAAACCGCGGCATCAAGGGCGGTGTGGTGAAGACAATTTGCGGCACAACCATGATCGACAATATGTGCAAAGACTTCGGGATCAAGCTGTATGAAACGCCGGTAGGTTTCAAATATATTTCTGATCTGATGATCAATGAAGAAATCATTGCCGGCGGTGAGGAAGCGGGGGGTATGGGGCTCCCGAATTATATCCCTGAGCGGGACGGGATCCTGGCCGGCCTTTTGCTCCTTGAAATGATGGTTTATGAGAAAAAGAACATCGGCAAGATTCTTGCTGATGTTGAGAAGAAGTACGGCCGTTTTTATTATGACAAAACCAGTATCAGCATGAAGTCTGTGGTTAAAACGCTTGATCCGGTCAAGAAGCTTGAAAAAGTCCTGGGACAGAAAGTTGTTGCCATCAAGGATTATGATGGTGTGAAACTTGAATTGGCCGATGATAGCTGGATCATGGTGCGCGCTTCCGGTACCGAGCCGATCCTGCGCGCGTATGCTGAATCCAAATCTCCCAAGCGCACGAAAGAGTTATTGAACTACGCGCTGGAATTGGCGAAGACATTATAAACGCAGGGCGGTTGTTTGTCATGTGCCTGTTTTGTTATTGGTCGTACATTTAATCATAGAAGCTTGCGGCATGCCTTTAGCTTGTGATGCGTAGGGTTATAAAGATGCGGGGGACTAAATAATCAAAAGCCTTAAGGGCATAGGTATGACGGTATTATTGCAAATGAGTTATTACTGGTTGATGACAGGGCTGGCCTCTGTTGTCAGCCTTTTCTTTTATCCTTGCCGCGTCTCAGGTTTAGCGAATATCCCGCGTTCAGGCGGGTTTATTTTGGCATCGAATCATATCAGTAATATTGACCCGATCCTTCTGCCGGTTGTTTGTCCGCGTCAGATGCGTTTCATGGCCAAGGATTCATTGTTCCGCAATCCTGTCCTGGGGGCATTGATGCGCTGGGGGGGAGGATTTCCTGTCAGGCGGGGGAAGGCGGACAGGAATGCTTTGGGTGAATTTCTGTGGCAACTGGAATCCGGGTATCCGGTCCTTATTTTTCCTCAAGGCACGCGCGGGGGATTAAAACCTCAGGCGGGTGTCGGGTTCCTCGCGGCCAAAAGCGGCAAACCAGTGCTGCCGGTTTATATTGAAGGGACGGATTTGGTGCTTCCTAAGGGCACGGCTTTTCCTCAACGTCATGCGGTCAGGGTTATTTTTGGTAAATCCATGACATTCACTCCGGAAGAATCACCTGAAGTCATTGCCGAAAAGGTCATGGCGGAAATTTTAACGTTAAAAAATGAAAAATAATACAATTTCAAATGTGACAGGGTTGTTATTACATTTCTTTATGTGTTATATTTAAATTGTCCATTAAATAATATTTTAGAAAAATTAACATGTTTTTTACTAAAGAGGGGCATGCGTATGCGAAAAATATTGGTGCTTTCATTGTTTTTTCTTATTTCTTCATTAACACAAGCACATGCGGTTGTTCAGAATACATATACTTTTGATTCCAGGATAACAGTGAATGCGGGGAATTGGACTATCACAGGGCCGCAAGGTGTATTTTTGGGTAAAGTGAGTATGTATGCCCCGATTTATTTTATGGACAGCAAAGGCATGGCTTATTTGTACAGCATGAATCCCGGCATTACATTTGATAGTAAAGGTATGCCGGTAGTTCCTTCCGGACGCGTTAAATTTTCGTTAACCACCAGTGGCGCTTCTGCGGTCAATATTTTTTCTTTAAGCGGGTCGCCTCAGCCTAATCCCTACGCCAGCGATTCGAGCAGCCAAATATTTGTTAATGCAACGACCAAGGCTATTTATACCGGAGTTTTTAGTAATGGTTCTACGGTGAATGAATTAACGAGCGGCCGTAAATTTAAAGTTTCTAATGTGACGGCAGGACAAGGCGGGCGAGGAGGATTGTCCGTAACACTGACACTGGTTCCGGGGCAGTATGTGTTCTACTCTAATATACAAATGGTCGGCAATAATTGGACCATTACAGGGCCGCAAGGAGTTTTTTCAGGCAAAGTGAGTATGTATGCGCCGGTTTATTTCTTGGATAGCAAAGGGGCGGCATATTTATACACCATGAATCCCGCTATCACTTTTAATAGCAGGGGTGTGCCGGTAGTTCCTTCCGGGCTTGTTGAGTTTTCATTAGCTGTTAGTCAGGCCTCTACGGAGGTGGTATTCTCTTTGAGCGGCTGGCCGCAGTTAAATCCGTATTCCAGCGATGCCAATAGTAAGATATTTGTTAATTCAGCAACCAACGCGATCTATGCCGGTGTTTTTGCTAATGGTTCTATTGTGAATGAATTAACCAGCGGACGGCAATTCAAGGTATCTAATGCGGCAGCGGGGCAAGGCGGTAATGGCGGATTATCTGTGACGCTGACACAGGTGACGAACCAGTATTCTTTTTCTTCAAATATTCAGGTCGCTGGGAATAACTGGACTATTACAGGGCCACAGGGTGCATTCTCAGGTAAAGTAAGCATGTATGCCCCCATTTATTTTATGGATAGTAAAGGCGTTGCTTATTTGTATACCATGAATCCTGCTATAACATTTAATAAGGGGATGCCGGTTGTGCCTTCCGGACCCGTGAATTTTTCGTTGACTACCAGCGGGATATCGGCGACAGATACTTTTCTTTTGACCGGCTGGCCGCAGTTGAATCCATATTCCAGTGATGCTAACAGCAGGGTATTTGTTAACTCAGCGACCAAGGCGATCTATACCGGTGTTTTCACGAATGGTTCGCTTGTGAATGAATTAACCAGCGGGCGTAAATTTAAAGTGTCTAATGTGGCGGCAGGGCAGGGCGGGAACGGCGGATTGTCTGCGACCCTGACGGTGGTTCCCGGGCAGTATTCTTTTTATTCTAACATTCAAGTTGTCGGGAATGAATGGACTATTTCAAGTTTGCAAGGTGTGTTTTCGGGTAAAGTTACTATGTATGCTCCGATTTACTTTATGGATACCAAAGGTGTTGCTTATTTGTACAGCATGAACCCTGATATCACATTTGACAGTAAAGGGTTACCTGTTATGCCTTCCGGTCTTGTTAACTTTTCATTAACAACGAGTGGCATATCTGCGGTGGATACTTTTCTTTTGACCGGCTGGCCGCAGTTGAATCCATATGCCAGTGATATTAACAGCAGGATATTTGTTAATGTTGCGACAAACGCAATTTATACCGGGGTCTTCAGTGACGGTTCTATTGTCAATGAATTAACCAGCGGGCGCAGGTTCAAGGTGTCTAAGGTCATGGGAGGGCAGGGCGGCAACGGAGGATTATCTGTGACACTGACCTTGGTTCCGGGTCAGTATGCATTTTCTTCTTATATTCAGGTTGTCGGCAGCAGCTGGACCATTACAGGGCCACAAGGTGTTTTTACGGGTAAAGTGAGTGCGTATGCGCCGATTTATTTTCTCGACAGTAAGGGTTCTGCCTATTTGTATAGTATGAATCCTGGCATAGCGTTTAACAGCAAAGGCATGCCGGTAGTTCCTTTAGTGCGTGCTGATTTTTCACTGTTAATTAGCGGGGCATCAACGGTTAATAGTTTTTCGTTGACCGGCTGGCCTCAGCCGAATCCATATTCCAGTGATGCTAACAGCGGGGTATTTGTTAATTCAGCGACCAATGCCATTTATGCCGGGATTTTCACTAATGGCTCTATTGTGAATGAGTTAACCAGTGGATCTAAATTCAGGGTGTCAAATACAGTGGCAGGACAGGGCGGAAGCGGCGGATTATCTGTCACGTTAACACGTATTTAAGAATGACGTAGAGAAACAAGAGTTTTTACGATGGGTTTGTTTGTTTTTGTGCTGTGATTCTTATCAGTAATTCTTTTTATCAAGCGCGCTCTTTCGGGGGCGCGCTTGATTATGAAGTTAATCTTATTATTTCTGATTTTAACCCGCATTTTTCAATAGAAAAAGGTAATGCGAGTTGAACCCGGGCCTTTTCTTGACGGTAAAATTGTGGAAGGCCGGTTGGAATAACAACGCAGGTTTTTGTGCATGCGGTATCGTCGAGGAATAACGGTTAATGCACAATCCGGGTTTAAT
>JBAXBM010000112.1:0-7540 GCA_037141995.1 Candidatus Omnitrophota bacterium | reverse complement strand
GGCAAGTCGTTTGCAGATAGTGACAATCAAGCGCGGCAGCACAACATTGCATGTATGGGATGATGATGGCCGTGCAACGATATATATTGAGATTTCGTTTAAAAAATATCCTGCCGATCAACGCTCTGTTCAGCCGCAATCATCTGAACATGCGGCGCCTTTCCGGTTTCATTATGCCAATAATTGGAGCGGTTATTATCATGCGGCGAGAGGTTCAGGTATGAAACGCCGAAGCCTTGCATTTTCTGAAGATGTTGGTATGGCTGGAGATACGCCTTACGGGTATCTTGATTCTTCTGCTACCTTGAGGGGGTTTAACCCTGTCAGGGATATGCCGGAATATACAACTGGTTTGACCGGCATTCCTCTCTCAGGCACAAGCGATTTGAATGTGCGTGTTTTTGATGCGTCAAGGATAATGTCACCGTTAACCATGCCTGGTTCTCAGTTGCGCGGGGTTTTTGTTGATGTCAAAACTTTTCAGGATGTGATTGGCTTTTCTGTGAGTCACGGCCAGCTAAATCCTACATTCGGATTTTCCATGTTGTCTGCCAACAGAGGGGAATCTTCCATTGACGCCATTAAGGTCGTTCTTTTTCCCAAAGATGCAGACCATCAGTACGCCTTGAATTATGCCAAGGGGAATGGATCAGGCCGTAATGCGGCGTTAACATCCCAGGTCTATTCTGTTGAAGGGCGCTATAGAATCGACAGAGCTTTGTTGAATGCGGAATTGGCACGTGATGATATGAATCTTGCATCTATCGCAGGAATGAAATGGCAGGGTAATGGCTGGAATTCCGGGTTGAATTTCAGGGATATCAACAAGGATTTTACAACGATCAGCAATGCCCCGTCCGGACAGGGTGAAACCGGCGTTTTATGGAGATCGGATCTTCAGGGTGATTCATTTAATGCCAATGCGACGATGGATGTTTATCGGCAAAAACTTTACTTCAATCCCGATGCCCCGGATGCGCTTAATTATGATACGGATGCCAATCTCAGGTTTCAACTTAATCCTTTACTGTCTTTTGATAATGCCGTGAATTATGCCGATACCGCCGGAGAAATGTCACCCCGCCGTACGTTGGGCCTTACCTCGCGTTTGACCCGCAGCTTCGGGATATGGGGTGGGCAGCGCAATGGGTCTGTTTACGTGAGCGGAGGCTATCAAACAAGCAGATACCCGGAGAATGTGGAGGCAGATTATGACAGGTATGACGCCATGACAGGCTTAAACATACCGTTAACGGATGATTTGTCCTGGTATATCAGTTATCAGTATTCCTGGCTCCTGGAAGGGGTTTATAATACTTTATCACATCCGATGACGACGAGTACGGGGTTTTCCTATAACAAGCAATTGATGACGCGCGTTTCCGGCAATGTCGGCCTTTCTTACCGTAATGAGCAGAATTCCGGCGGGATAAATAGTTTTATGGCGGGAGAGGATAGTGTCAGCCTTTCAAGCGGTCTAACCTATAATCCGCACGATGACCTTAATTATTTCATTGATACCAATATAAGAAATGTCTGGTCAAAGGTGGCGCACAGCACGTCCTATACCGACATGGATTTGCGCATGGGGATGCGCGGGAGTTGGGGAACACCTCTGGTGTGGGATCCGCAAGGTGCTGTTGTGGGGGCTGTTTATAAGGATATTAATGGGAATGGAAAACAGGATTCCGGTGAGCAGGGGATCATGGATGTCAAAATAAAAGCCGGACTGAAGGAAGCGCTCACGGATAAGGACGGCTGTTACCGCATCGAGATCCGCGGCAAACAGGTCCTTGTGGCACCGGCGATGGAAACACTTCCGGCAGGATTTGTTTTTTCTACGCCCTCTTTTCTCAAGGTTGATATTGCGCAGGGTCAGTCGCGGCAGGCAGACTTTGGTTTAACCACGCAATCGGGAATCTATGGGATTGTCTTTGTTGACAAGAATGGTGATGACAAGCCGGATCATGGGGATCAATTTATTCCTAAGGTCAAGATTATTCTTGATGGGAAGAAAACGATAACGACTGATAATCAAGGCACGTATTTCTTTCAGAAAGTGGCTGAAGGCGGGCATACGGTGGCCATTGACATGAAAACCCTTCCTTCAGGGTTGATCCCCTTGACCAAGCTCAAGAATGACATTGTCGTTACGGAAGGATCCACGTATATTCTGCATATCCCTATGCGGACCAAAGATGCCACTCCCGTTACAGAACAACAACGCTCCGAACAATAATCGCCTGGTTATTTCGAACCAGTAATTGCTCCTGCACAGAGGGGTAATTTTGTTGTTGAGTACCGGAAATATTGAAAGATGCTTCGCTAATTTTTGCTGGTACCGTTATACTTTGTGGGATTTTCACGGAAAGGATGAAGGATCGTGTTTCCGTGAATGATTCTGCGCCGGCAGCTGTTGCGCACAGGAACATGCTTATCAGGACAAAGGGAATGTATTTGTTGAACATGGCAGGCCTTCTTTCTTTAAGTCAAATGACGATTGCCTTGAAAGAAAGGACGGCCATGAGCAAAATCCGTGGATGGGATTCTTGATTTCGGCAACCAGACAACCTTGTTCATCCAGCGGATGATTTCAGGCTCACGGCTTTGCGTCCTACTCTTTCAAGTAGTTTGCCTTTTTCGAGTGCAAAGAACAGCAACTGCATGACACAAAGGAAGTATAGCATTTGGCAGGCGGGTTTGCCAGGAATAGTTAGGTGCGGTATTGCGATAAAAAGGATTAGTTAGTCGGCGCTGCAAATATAATTTAAATTATTGTGCTGCATAAATTTACAGACATTTATAGTGTGATATAATTGCAAGGTGTTTATTCTAAACAAAAGGAACCCTTGCAAGAATGAAGTCCAGGAAAATACGCCACACAACACAAATTGACTGGGTTAGGATCGGGTTAAAGAATTTAATCGATCAGCGTCACTCGTTGGCGAAAGTAAGACGGCAAATGAATTGAGCTTCGTTTGATTAGAAATTCGGTGCGAGTTACTCCGAGGATGGTCGGGGTCGGCGACCGAGACATGATTAATGGTGAGCTTCGGGTGCCTTTGGGTTCAAAGGCAAGCCATGTCTAGAATGCAACCATCTCGCTGAAGAACTTGGCGATCAGATGAATGTGGTGCTCTCAGCTTGTGGATTAAATTTCAAAAAGTTCTGAAGGGCTTTTTGTGCCTGGCGATGGACTTAGGCACAGGTTGAGCCAAGCGAAAATTTGCTGATTATTCTTACGTAAAAGTGGTTTTTCAGGATTGACTATGCTAATGTAAAATTGGTGCATTTCTAAAATGGCGGCAGAATCATCGATAATGAGCTTTATCCAAGTTAGGATCATGAGTCAAACACATGCAGAACGATAGTCATGTATTACCGAGAACTTCTTTTTGGCAGAAAGTATGGCTGATCTTCTTCGGGGTGGCATTATCTCTTGTGTTGCTTGAGGTGGGGCTAAGGCTTGGCGGGGTTGTCGTATTGGCACTCCAGGACTGCAGGAATAGTTTTTCTTTGAGGTTCGGCGGGACTTATAAAATCCTTTGTTTGGGGGAATCTACAACCCAAGGCCAATATCCTGGCTTTCTTGAAGAAGCTCTGAACCGGCGAGATGTCAAGGCAAGGTTCAGCGTGATCGATAAAGGAAGAGCGGGTACGAATAGTTCATTAATACTCGGAAATGTTGAAGTATATCTTAATACGTACCATCCTGATATGGTGGTAGTGATGATGGGGATAAATGATTTGGGAGCGCACATGCCATACGATGATGCCGCTTCTTTAATGCCGTTCCGATTCCTGAAGTTTCTAAAGGTGTACAAGCTTACTCAATTACTTTCGTTGCATATGGCCCATAAGGTGCAAGCTGTTGATTGGGAGTGTGCGCTGAAATCAAAAAAAGTGGGCGATCAGGTTTATTCTAATCTTGGTCGTTCTTACCGTAAGCAGGGGGAGTTTCTTTTGGCGGAGGAGTGTTTCAAGAAGGCCCTGGAGCTCAATCCTAAGAACGATGGAGCATGGGTGGGATTGGGATGGTTCAGACGGCGGCAAGGACAGTTTCTTCAAGCAGAGGAATATTTTGAGAAAGCCTTGGAACTTAACCCAAGGAATGACATGGCGTATTACGAGCTTGGACGTCTTTTCCGGGAAGAGGGGGTGCGGTCTCGGGTGCAGAAATCTTTTATGAAGGCACTGACATTTAATCCTAAGAATGATGGAGCATATTACGAGCTTGGCCGGTGCTACCTTGAACAAGGAAACTTCAAACAGGTCGAGAAACTTTTCAAGAAGGCTTTGGCGCTCAATTCCAGTAACAAGGATGCGCATATCAATCTTGGCTGGTTTTATTATGAACAGGGGCGGTTCTCGCTGGCGAAAGAGTCTTTCGAGAAAGGCGTGGCATTAGACCCCGCTAACGAGCGGTTATATTACGGTGCGTTGGCAGTTCTGTACGGGGCAGTCGGTCAGAGAGTACAGGCGCAGGAAAATTATGATAAAGCAAATAATCTGGGGATGAGTTGGTACCGGTCTATGACAGTTGACAATTACCATGCGCTGAAAGAGGTTTGCGATAGAAGAAAGGTGCGTTTAGTTTGTGTCCAGTATCCGATGCGTAGTATCGAGCCATTGAAAAGGATATTTAAGGGGGATTCTGGCGGCATTATTTTTGTGGATAATGAAAGATCTTTTAAAGAAGGAGTTAGTAAGTCAACTTACAAGGCATATTTTACAGATATGTTCGGCGGTGAATTCGGGCATTGTACCGCTAAAGGCAATCGACTTGTGGCGGAGAATATCGCTAATGAAATTTTCAAAGAGGCATTTCATCAATAGACTTCCGTGGCATATGCGTTTATTTTGTTCAAACACCTATGGCCAATCGTCTCAGCAAGATGTCCCGCCCGGATGTTCTCGTGTTGCGCCAAGTCATTTATCGTCGGCGTGACCTTGAGCAAGTGGTGCTCTCAGCGTGCGGATTTAATTTCAAAAAGTTCTGGAGAGTTTTTTGTGCCTGGCTACGGACTCAGGCACAGGTTGAGCCAAACGAAATTTTCGGATTATTCTTACGTAAAAGTGGTTTTTCAGGATTGACTATTTATGATTTCAATTATTATACCTGTTTATAATGAAGAGTTGAATTTATGGCCGCTCCACAATGAATTGAAACACGCTTTAATAAATATTATTGATAGTTATGAGATTATTTATATAAATGATGGCAGTACTGATGCCAGTAGAAATATTTTGGATAATATCAAGGTTAATGATCCAGGAACTATTGTTTTAGACCTAGACAGACATTATGGGCAGACGGAGGCGATGCAAGCAGGCATTGATTCAGCCGCAGGAGATATCTTGGTATTTATGGATGCTGATCTTCAAAATGATCCTAAAGATATTCCACGATTATTGCTCAAGATAGATGAAGGGTACGATATTGTTAGTGGTTGGCGCAAAAACAGGCAGGATTCATTTTTCTTGCGTAAAGTACCATCTTTTTTTGCTAATTATATTTTTTCAGTAATTTCTCAAGTAAAGTTACATGATTTTGGATGCACATTAAAAGCTTATCGTAAGGAAGTATTGCAAGACCTGCGCTTATACGGTGAAATGCATCGTTTGATTCCTATCTATGCTGTTAGGCAGGGGGGGAGGATTATTGAGATTGATGTGGGGCATCGTAAACGTATTGCAGGGAAGTCAAAATACGGCTTAATGCGTTTTTTCCGGGTTATGCTGGATTTTTATGTTGCTGATTTTATTAATGGGTATTTGAATAAGCCAATGTATTTTTTTGGTGGTTACGGTATTGGGTTGATGTTTCTAGCTTTTTTCCTAGGTGGATTTATTTGTTTTAGAAAAGTTTTTCTAGGGGGTGAATGGGTAAGCCCATTATTATTTGTGGTTGTCATACTGTTTATTGTCAGCATTCAATTTTTACTGATGGGTTTGATCGCAGAAATATTAATTCGGATTTATTATCAGGATAAGCAAAGGAAAACCTACGCTCTTAGGAAGATGGTATGAAATGTTTGGAAAGAGCAGCATGGTTAAAGAGCGAAAAGATTGTTATTTTCTTGTTACTTTTATTAACAGCAGCCGTTCGTATCACATTTCTTTTAAATTTTGAAACTTTAACTGGAGATGCCAGCAGTTATGTAATTCAAGCTTTAGAGATTTTTGATGATCCAAGTATTTTATGCAATTTTAGCAATATTTCATCCACATTATTCCAATATGCTCTCGCAGTATGGATTTATGTTTGGAACGATCATGTTATCGCACCAAGATTCTTTTCATTGATATTTGGCGTGTTATTAATTTTGCCATTTTATGGAACTGTAAAAATTATTTTTAATCCAAGGATTGCATTTTTTTCATGCATTATCCTTATTTTCTATCCTTTACAAGTTATTCAAAGTTGTGCCCCCTCATCTGATGCTGCATATTATTTTTTTATTTTTTGCTGTTTATATTATTTCTTTAAATATAAAAGTGATCATTTAGTACAAAATTTGTATTTATCTGCATTCTTATTCAATATTGCTGCGGTATTAAGATTTGAATCGTGGGTATTTATTCCTATCTTTTTCTTATTTTTATCCTTTAAAAACTTTAAAGTGGCATTCGTATTTTTAATTTTAACCATGATATTGCCCGGTTTATTTCTTTTAATAAATCAAATGCAACAGCATGATTTATTATATACGTTTAATATGTCAGGTAGAACATCAATGAAATCCATTCTTGAGGGAGGGTTAACGTACGATTCTCGTTTGTTGAGCTGGTTTTTTTTATTATGTAAAAGTACCGGGAATGCGTTGACAATCGTTGGGTGTGTAGGTATTTTTTCATCCATAATATTACGTCGACATTTTCAGCTGGCTATTTTCTTTATTGTTTTGTTCATCGCGCTGACAACAAATAGTGTGTTATTGCGAATGGTTCATCATGAAAGGTATTCTATTTTATTAGGTATTCTCTTAATACCATATGCAATTTTTTTTGTTAATGAAGTTGTATTGTTTTTTCGTATTAAACATAAACTTATGTTGTTATTCTTTGTAATTTTACCAATGTTTGATTTTGGGTTTGTTGCCTTCAATGCGACATTAACAATGCCCACGATATTACAATTGATTACTCCAGATATGAAGCAGGTTTCACATTGGCTTAAGGGTAATGTTGCGTATAATGAGAAATTTATTCTTGATAATGATCATTTTGATGCTTTGGGAGCTAGTATTTTCTTATATAGCGGGCTTTTGCCAAGGCAGTGCTGTATTTTGAATAATTTTTCTGCAGAGGATTATAAAATTGAAAATAAAGAAAAATTCCCAATATTCCTTTGGTCGATGAAGCCAACGTATCTATTATTGAATACAAGTAGTCATTTACAAAGGGTATTGAAGTTTAATCTTGGGCGTAAGAAGTTTTATGTATGGGGTATTACTTTTGAATTTCTTCGATATCAGGATATGAATGCTTTTGGGCAATATCTGATTTATAGATTATCATATTAAGGTTGGATCGTATG
>JBAXBM010000111.1:0-7545 GCA_037141995.1 Candidatus Omnitrophota bacterium | reverse complement strand
CACTGCCAAAAATAGAATATGTCTTCATCATGCCGGTAAAATTCTTTCCTGTCACCGATCCAGTTAACATAGGAATCTTCAATGATGCCGGTGTCAGCGTGTAAATGGCACTGACCGCCCCGATGGTACCCGTCCATCCTGGGTACTTAGAAAAAGTAAAACTACCATCGAGCCCTGTAATGGCAAGTGTCGATGTTCCCCCTTTGATTTCAACCCCTTTGATTCCCTTCCCGCTGACAGCATCCGTCACCATTCCTGAAACATTATAAATAATAGGCTCCATCACAAAATCCTGCGCCTGCTTGTTTTCAATCACCCCGCCTGACCCCGCATACACCCTGGCAGCAGGTGTAAAATAAAATCCCGATTTAACAGGCGTAAGAGATCCTTCCCACCCTGAAGGGATCGTGTTAAAAACATACTTTCCGACAGGGACATCAACTGTAAAATTCCCCATATTATTGCTGCTGACAGCCTGTATTTTCACACCGACAGTACTAACCCCATTACTTTGTACGGTGCCAGAAATACTGAACGGCCATATGTAATGATATGCCTCACGGGGAGATCTTGTATTCGGATCAGAAGATATCGCCACCAGACCCCACCATTCCTCATTCATATTATTGTCTACATAATTAATATTTTGCCAATCAGGGTACACATCATGCACCGCATCATTCCCTGACTCCCTTTTCCACCACCCGTCACGCCATGAAAAAACAATCCCGCCGATGCAAACGCCTGCAGGAGAAGCAGCTGAAAGATTCGCCGCAATATCTGCCCATTGCAAAAGAAGATATTTCTTTTGAACAGCCTGATCTTCCTTGCCATAGCCTGCCCTCGCATCATAAGCATCCGCACCAAACTCACTGACAAGCAACGGCTTCGGTAACTTGGCCGTTGCCGTCTTAAACGCCGCAAATGCCCCGGAAAAACCCGCACCGCGGTACATCTGAAGGGACCAGAGATCGAGGTCCGGCATCAGGCTGTTATACGTCAGCATATCCTTGGCCCACGGATTGACCAGGCTGTCAGCATTGGCACTTGTAACGGGATGATACGCCGCGCCTTCTTCCGCATGCGCCGCGGCAGCGCACTCATTAACCAATGAATACCACGCCGCGCGATTGGTATTATCAAGGGCGGCATTAACCTCATTGCCCAGCATCCACATCAAGATAGCCGGATGATTTTTCCAGTGATGCACCATGGCCACAAAGCGCGTCTTGATATTAGCCCTTACAACAGGGTCGCCGAAATTCACAACTTTCGTCGCCCCCAACGCATCACGATAACTGGGGTCAACAGGAAACCCCATCACCACATAAATCCCCTGCGCATACAGCGCATCGAGCGCCGCCTTCTGGGTTGGTTCTTTCTTGTAAGTACGGATAGTATTAACACCCATGGCCTTCATCAGCGGGATGTCCCTGGTATAGTTTACCGGAAAAAGAGACCAGTCATAAACAACCCCATCCTCACCCGCGGGCGTCATTTCCCCGGCCACCCCCCTGACCGTAAACGGAACATTATTCACCAAAAGCTTGCGCCCGACAACCTTGACAGGCGTCGGTGTATATCCGGTCAAATCCGTTTCCCACCGGATATTGTCTATCGAAAAATGACCGGCGCCCGCCGCATTAACAATAAACGGCGAATGAATATCCGTAAAAGTCGCCGAAGGACTAAAATCCTTAAGAGGAATAACAACATCCTGCCATGTCCCGGTATTCGTCACACCGTAAGAACTCAAGGCACACTGATACGCCGCGCCCCCGATTGTTTTAATCTGCACATACAACGCGACATCTGTCTTAACGGAGAATTTTAACGCTCCCTGGGTGAAACGCGAAAGGTCAACCGTGTAATTAGCGGTATTGTTATTAAAAAATACCCCCCACCCGGCGTCCCGGGTTGTGGTGGTTTGCATATGCTTGAGCCTCTCGGGAGACTGGGGATCCTGTGCCTCCTGAAGGGTCGGCCCTGACCAGGCCCAGATCACGGCCCCGGCGGGAAGGCCATTCAACGGGGGCCTGATCAAGCCGGCATCGGTATAAACGTTAAAAATATCTGTCACCACATCCGCCGCATGACTCGACGGCAAGAAAACCAACCCTGAAAAAATCAGAAAAATCCCAAAACAACACAAATTTTTTAATACTTGATGAAGGATAATCTTAACCATCATTTCACCTCCATGGTTATGTTGTTTAACAAACACACAAACTGCGCGGCCAGTGCGGATAGCACAATTTGAATATCGCCGAAAAAATTATCTTGATATTCTGATATAATAGAATAAAGAAAAAGATTTTACAAAGGATATTATCGTGCCACTCACACAAATTCTTATCATCGGTGCCGGACCCGGCGGTTATACGGCGGCTTTTTACGCCGCAGATCTTGGTTTTTCCGTTACTCTAATCGACGATTCTGCGGTTCTGGGGGGTGTCTGCCTGAACCGGGGCTGCATCCCTTCCAAAGCACTTTTACATGCCGCCAGGATTATTCATGAAACCGCATCAGCAGAAAAAATCGGCCTTAAATTCAGCCCTGCGTCACTGGATATGGACCAACTGCGCGCCTGGAAAAACAGCATAACCTCCCGCCTGACCAACGGCCTGACCCAGCTTGCCAGGGCCCGGAAAGTCACCGTGATTCAGGGGAAAGCCTCTTTCATCAATGCCACTACAGCTGAAATCACATCCCCGGGAAAAACCTGGCAGTTATCTTTCGAGCAAGCCATCATCGCCTCAGGTTCACGCCCTGTGGAACTTTCTTTAATCCCCTCATCTGCACGGGTATGGGACTCAACCGGAGCCCTTGATTTTAGCCATGTGCCTGAATCTCTGCTTGTTATCGGCGGCGGCTATATCGGCCTGGAACTCGGCAGCGCCTACGCCGCCTTCGGAAGTCGTGTTTCCATCGCCGAAACACTCCCGCGGCTCCTGCCGTCAGCTGATAAAGATCTCGCCGACATCCTCATCCGGCGCCTGAAGAAAGATTTCAAGGCCATCATGACCGGCACGCGTGTTATCCTTGCCGAAGAAACCCCTGAAGGCCTGCGGGTCACCTTCTGTGACAGCGACGGTAATAAGCATCATGAAACCTACCATCAGGTACTTGTCGCGGCAGGGCGCCAACCCAACACCGACAATCTCGGCCTAAAAAATACAAATATCCATCTGACAGGCAACGGCTTCATCAAAGTTGATGCCAGCCGCCGCACACATGAAAAAAATATTTACGCCATCGGTGACGTCACAGGCAATCCGATGCTTGCCCACAAAGCTTCAGCGGAAGCCCGTGCCGCCGTCAGGGCAATTGCAGGGCACAGCGACGAATACAACCCGCCGTGCATCCCCTCCGTCATCTACACTGATCCCGAACTGGCCTGGTGCGGATTAACAGAACAGGATGCTGCAGCAAAAAACATCAACATCACGGTATCAAAATTCCCCTGGGCCGCATCAGGCCGGGCCGTCGCAACCAACCGCACTGACGGGATAACGAAGCTCATTGCCGATACCAACACTGGCAAAATACTCGGCATAGGCATTGCCGGAACAGGCGCCGGCGAATTGATCGCTGAAGGTGCTGTTGCCATTAAAGCAGGGCTGAAAGCCTGCGACCTCGCAGGAACCATCCACCCGCATCCAACACTTTCAGAATCAATCATGGAAGCGGCTGAAGGGCTGTCGGGATCATCAACGCATCTTTTTAACTCTCGGAAATAACAACGCAGGTTTTTGTGCCGACGATATTGTCGGTAAAATACAGCTGCAGCACAATCGGGGTTTATCGGTCAGAAAAAACAATCCCGGGATTCACATGATGCCGGCGCGCATCGCCCGCCGGAAGTTCCAGGACATACAACGCCATGGCTGACGGTGTATAAACAGGGCATGGATCAGCCATACAGGCAGGAACATTTTCTTTTACATCCACCACGCGTTTATCGCGGTTAAGCCAAAGCATATCAATAGGGAACCGCATGTTTTTCATCCAGAACGGATAAATATCCTCCCGATCAAACACAAAAAGCATTCCCGCGCCCTCTTTCAGGCCCTGACGAAACATCAACCCCTTTTCACGGGATTCATCCGTAGCCACCACTTCCACCGCAAAACAAGCCTGCTTCACACATAATTTCGATGAAGAACCGCAGCCGCCGCACGCTCCCAGCGCCAGCAATAAAAATACCCAGCGCATCCAGAGATTATTTAGCATAATCTTCACGCTCCCCTGTCAAACGGATATAATCCCGAAAGGTAAGTTCTCCCCTGATCACTCGATCAGCTGATGCAATCCTCTGATGCGTATAAGGATGCGTGCGACCATACATTTTAGGACGGATGGGCTGACGGCGATCATATTCCTGCAGCTGCTCCAGCATGGCCACCATGCCTTGCGGCGCATACCCAGCGGCCTTCATATATTTAATTCCCAAGGTGTCAGCCTGAATCTCATCGTCCTGAGAATAGGCCAAAAACATCGCATCAATCGTCGCCGCCAAACCTCCCGCGAGGCTCGCATTGGTTTGCATGGCTGCCACAACAAGCGCCAGGCTTCCATAAGATGCCTGCATCCGTTTGATACTGTGCCGGGCAGTAATATGCGCGATTTCATGCGCAATCACCGCGGCTAACTGATCGTCATCATGAATATATTCCAGAAGCCCACGAAAAACATAAATATATCCGCCGGGCAAAGACACGGCATTGACCATCGGTTTTTCGCCTTTTAAATCTTTCTCCTCAACAACCTTCGCAATATACACGAGCTCTTTACGATCGCAAGAACGCACAAGCTTTTGCGTGATCGCGTCCACCCGCGCATTCAAACCCACATCCTCCACCACCTTATATTCCTTCTCCAAATCCAGCGCAATCGCAGCGCCGATCTGCTGTTCGCGGTCTGTCGAATAAAGCGATGTTTCCTGAGAATCCGTGGCTGGATTAAAACTGGTGCTGATACCCCCGCAACCGGATAAAACCATAAACAATATGCCGATACCTATATGCGGAAGTACGCGCGGCATAACCATTTTCCTAAAACGCATGAATACCAAACTGACGGAGCATCAGGACCAGCTTCGCCAACGGCAATCCGATCACATTGAAATAACACCCCTCGATGCGCGGGATAAAAAGGCCGCCGCGCCCTTCGATATCAAAACCGCCAGCCTTGTCCATCGGCGAAACTTCCTGATGATACCGGTCAATCTCCCGATCTGTCAACGGCGTCATGACAAGGCGCGTACGGTCATAATCAACCAGTTTTTTCCCTGTGACACTGTCAACCACCGCCACCCCCGTATAAACCCAATGCGGCGCGGACATCAGCTCTTTAAGGTTCTTCTTGGCTTCTTTCAAATCCGCAGGCTTTAAAATAAGCTTTCCCTTGGCGTACACAACAGTATCAGCCCCGATAACAAGAGACGGGACCTTCACAGACCCCGCCACATCAATAGCCTTGATGCAGGCATTTTCTTTCACAAGATCAGCCACCGTTGTCCTGATCCGGCAAATTTCATGTGCCTTGGATTTTTTGACAATAAAAGGAACTTTCAGGAGGCGCATGAGCTTTTTGCGCTGGGGGGAAGCCGAAGCGAGGATAATCCTTTTCACCGAATCTACTCTTTCAGAAAATCAGCCGCCGTAAAAAGCGACACCAACGCCACACCGCGCGCAGCAAGCGCTTCTTTGGCGCCATCCTGGCGATCAATGATGCACGCGCATTTTACAGGCGCAAGTCCATCCAGCGCAAGGGCATCAAGAGAATGAATAAATGCTTTACCCGTAGTAGCCACATCATCAATGAACACAATACGGTCTTGCGGTGTCAAGGCCGGACCTTCAACCATCCGGCCTTTGCCGTGCCCCTTGGGCTCCTTACGGATAATAAACGTTTTCACAGGACAGCCTGACAGAAAACTCACGGCGCCGATCGCCCCTACCATAGGATCTGCTCCCAAAGTCGGACCGCCAATGGCTGTAGGTTTCACATCCTCAACAAGGGCGTGCATCAACTTGCCGCACAAAAACGCACCTTCTGCTGAAAGCGTCACCAGGCGCGCATCAAGATAGTAATTACTCTTTTTACCGGAAGAAAGGGTGAAATCACCCTTAAAAAACGCCTGTGTCTTAAGAATATCAAACAGCCGCTGGCGGCATTGTGTGACCGGTGTATCCAGCATCTCGATCTCTCCTTAATAATAATTCTTATAGGATTAATTTTAACAAAGGTGAGAAAAAATAAAAGCGGTCTCTCTTTGTTCAAGAAACCGCTTTTTAAAACGCCACATCCATTTTTAAACCAAATTCCTTAGTAACATTATTCGGCTCAACACCACCGCCGATAATAACACCATTTTGAGAAAATGGTGCAATATTTGAATCCTGAATATGCCAATAACGATAAAATGGACCAAACCCTATTCTTGTATGCGCCAATTCCTTAACAATACTCAAATCGCCACGGAATCCAAATCCTTTATGTTGTGCATTGTTTATGACCTCAAATCCAGCCCCCGTTATATCTTCAAGATGACTCTTCTGGTGCCCTCTGGCAAAAAAATCATATTCAATCGTTGATACCACGCCCCAGGCATACGGCAAGCCCAATCGCGTTTCCAAACCAATTGGAACATAATAATACTGCGATTCACGATTATACCCGCCGCCAGGAATAGCCTCCGCTCCATTAAAAAGATAGCGCGAAGCAATGCCAATATAAGGCATAAGCGTTAGGTCACGATCAAGTTCAAACTCTTTCCCGGTCAACCCACGGAATTCATACGTATAATCTTTCATTCCCTTAAAAATTAAAGGACCTGCCCCATTGCCCCCGTCATAATCCGTCGTCCCGCAGGCATACCTGAGCTCAAAACGGAACACATTGAGTATTTCCGAATAAATGGAATCTGTATCCGCAGGCCGAAAGGTATACGTACCAAAATATCCCGTAAAATACCCCCTGCTATGCATAAAATGTGAGTCATCGACTATTTCATTGTATCTATAAGTATAGCGCTCCACGCCAACCTTGAATTCATGACGGCGGCGAGCCTGCGGGGCTGTACGTTCTGCCACAGCATCCGCATTGACCGGTTCTGACACGCCCGCAGAATCATATCCCGACTCTGGTGTCGCGATACTTTCTGCCACTATCGGTGCTGTCACGGGCTCTTCAGCGACAGCCGCCTCTGCTTGCGGTGTCTCAACCGCAACAGTCGGCTCAGCCAGGCTGTTAACCGCTTCACCATTGTTCAACGCTGGCGCAGCGGGCGAAGTATCCTCCGCGCATACAGAACCTGCCAGTAAAACCAATGAAACAATAAGTAGGGATTGTATTTTTATATTTTTCATAACAAAAGTATAACATTTCAAAACTGTTTTGCCAAAAAAATATTTTTTTTGTTACTTCACCTAAAAATGAGTTTATTACTACAAAAAAGTATAAAAATCATTTAATTATATTATTGAAAAGATCATATAAAAATAATATCAGGCTTGGAATTGGTTTTGTTTTTTCATGGTT
>JBAXBM010000110.1:0-7635 GCA_037141995.1 Candidatus Omnitrophota bacterium | reverse complement strand
CTCCGGGATACAGCCGTTTGTGTGTTGATCCGATGGCGGGTGTTTGTGTTAATGGGTATCATTGATATGCCTGTTTCCCGTTACGAAAATAATTTTTTTTATGCGTTTGCCGGATGGGCATTGGTCATGGTGCCGTTATGTGTGGCCGGCGGTATTTTATATTTGTCGTTTCCTTCGTCAGGAGCGTCGTCGCGTGAAAAGGCGGCGGTGAATTTTCAGCAGCCTGGCCAATGGGTTAAATCCTGGATGTTCCGGAATCGTTTGCAGGCATTGAACCAGGCGGTACCGCCGTCATTTAAAGAGGTGTGGGATATTGCTGATCGCGGAGACAGCGGGGCGTGCCGGGCGCAGCAGTTCCGGTATTTGAAGCGTGTGCGGGATGTTTTCCCGCGTCAGGCAGATGTTTTGGGTTTGCTGGGTGTGTGCCGATATTATGCCGGGCAGGCAGGATCTGCTGTCGAATTGTGGCATAAGGCGGCAGAAGCACAGGAAGATTACTTTTGGGCGTTTTATGATATGGGTGTTGTTGCTTTTCGGCAGGGGGATTACGCGGCCGCCGGTCTTTCGTTGAGACGGGCGCTGGCCATTGATTTCAGGCGGGCGGCACAGGTGATGGTGACATCAAAAATATGTCAGCAGGTTATCAGGTTGACCCCTGGAGCTTCTACGGAAAAAATGCTGGCGCGCCTTCAGATGGGGTACAGCCGTGCGGCCTTTTTGTTGATGCTTATTCAACAAAAACAGCCTGCTGCCTCAGGAGCGCCGTTTCCGGCAGGGTTGTAATCATGGGACGTTAACGTTTGCCAGGGGTAAGATGCTGGAAAAGTTCAAGGATATCAAGAAAAGTTTACGCGACCTGCTGGTCCTGCACAGTTCGCCGCACGGGATTGCTCTCGGCGTGGCCCTGGGTGTTTTTATCGGTATCCTGCCCCTTTACGGCCTGCATACGCTCCTGGTCATTGTCGCGGCGGTTTTGGTGAAAGATGCCAATAAAGTGGCGATATTCCTGGGGACCAGCATTTCTTTGCCGCCCACAGTTCCCTTTATTACCTGGGCGGGGTATAATATCGGCACGCATATGCTGAGCGGTACTTATCCGCCGTTCCCGTGGGATTTTTTCAGTCATTTTTCTTATCGGGAATTATGGCGGCTTTATTTGCCGTTATTTACCGGCAGTTGTGTTATCGCAGTTATCGGAGCGGTGATGTTTTATTTCCTGGTGGTTTGGGCCGCGCGACGCTGGGCCATGCGCCGTCAGGCAAAAAATCAATGAGATGGAAAGGTTATTATGAACGGAACAGCAGAAAATTTGCCCAGGGATTTTATCCGCGAGATTGTCGCGGGGCATATTGAAGAAAAGCGTTATTCCGGGATTGTGACGCGGTTCCCTCCCGAGCCAAACGGCTACCTGCATATCGGGCACGCTAAATCCATATGCCTGAACTTCGGGATAGCGCGGGAAAACGGCGGACGGTGCAATCTGCGGATGGATGATACCAATCCGGCGAAGGAAGATATTGAATATGTTGATTCGATCACCGCGGATGTGGCCTGGCTGATCGATGGCTGGGCGGACAAATCCCTGGGATTAAGGGGTGACGGGAAACCGTTTTTTGCCAGTGATTATTTTGACGCCCTGTATGAACACGCGCTCACGCTTATCCGAAAAGGCAAGGCCTATGTGTGCGACCTTACCCCTGAGGATACGGATAAATTCCGCGGTGCGCCGGATAAACCCGGCGTGGAAAGCCCGTTCCGTTACCGTTCCATTGAAGAAAGCCTGGATCTTTTCCAGCGCATGAAGGCCGGTGAGTTTCCCAACGGCGCACGGACGCTGCGCGCGCGGATTGACATGGCCGCGCCCAATGTCTGGTTGCGCGATCCGATCCTTTACCGTATCCGTCATACCGATCATCACCAGGCCGGCAATAAATGGTGCATTTATCCGATGTATGATTTTGCTCACTGTCTCAGTGATTATATCGAGGGCATTACGCACAGTATTTGCACCCTGGAATTTGAGGTGCACCGCCCGTTGTACGACTGGATACTCGGGGCGCTGGACCTTTCTTTGCCTCTGCCGCATCAATATGAATTCGCGCGCCTCAACGTGACCCACACGGTCATGAGCAAGCGTAAACTGCTGGAGCTTGTGCAGAAGGGGCTTGTGTCGGGCTGGGATGACCCGCGCATGCCAACGATATCCGGGATGCGGCGCCGGGGCTATCCGGCGGCGGCGATCCGGGAGTTCTGCCGGCGTATCGGCGTGGGCAAGGTGGAGAATATGATCGATCTGTCCCTGCTGGAGTTTTGCGTGAGGGAACAGCTTAACAAGACGGCGTTGCGCCGGATGGCGGTGCTCAAGCCGCTCAAGGTTGTGATTGATAATTATCCCGACGGAAAGACAGAACAGCTGGCCGCGGTCAATAACCCGGAAGATCCGTCAGCTGGAACACGGCAGGTGCCTTTCGGCAAGGTCATTTATATTGAGCAGGATGATTTTCGCGACAATCCGCCCAAAGAGTTTTTCCGCCTGGCGCCTGGCCGTGAAGTGCGCCTGCGGTATGCGTATTTTATTACCTGCTGTGATGTTGTTAAGGATCCGCAGACGGGTGCGGTTATTGAATTGCACTGTACGTATGATCCGGCAACGCGCGGGGGGGATGCTCCAGACGGGCGCAAGGTGAAGTCCACGATCCACTGGGTTGCGGCGAAAGAGGCTGTGAATGTGGAGGTCCGGCAATACGACCGCCTGTTTACCGTCGAAGATACGGCGAAGATTGACGAAGGGAAGGATTATAAGGAATTTTTAAATCCGGCGTCGTTGGCCATTGCCGGCGAAGTCAAAGCAGAACCGTCTTTGCTTGATGCTGTGCCGGGGACGGTGGTGCAGTTTGAGCGCCTGGGTTATTTTTGTGTTGACCGTGACAGTGCGTCGGGGCATAAAGTATTTAATCGTACGGTAACACTAAAGGATGATTGGGCGAAGATTGAAAAACGGAGCAGTGTGTCCAAGCGTTAACACAATAATTTCGAACATGTTTAGCGCATGTCATTTCTCGCCTGCCTTACCGCGCCACTCTTTCGGCTTCTCTCGGGGGATAAACCCCCTCGTTCCAGGCGAAAAAGCACTCGGCGCTCGGCGCGGCGAGTGCGCAAGGTGCTAAACATCTATATAATTTTATGAAATTTGCACGTTTTTCGGGTATACTTTATAAAGAATCAAAAGATAACAGCAGCAAAAACCTCCAGGGGATAAGAAATGAAAAAGTTTATCAAAGCTGACGGCTGGGTTAAAGTTCCGGTACAGACAAAGGCATATCCGTTACAAGCGGTTTATTCTGCCGGGTATGTTTTCATGGACAAGGCGTATCTTTATCTTGATCTTGAGGGCAAGGACAAGGTTGTGGTGTGGCTCAAGCCCAAGGCCAAGGCGGATCTTGATAAGCTGGCAATGGAATTTTGCCAGGAATTATTAAATTACGCGCATTATTTCTCAAGCCTGAAAGTTAATGCCGAGAGCACAAAGCTTTTACTTCAGCGCGCGCTTTTTTCGGCTGCTCCGTCGATGGTCAAGGAGGCCGAAGAGAAGGAAATCCAGGATCTTATCCGGGAACTTGAGCAGGAAGAGGAGAAGGAAAACAGCAAGCCTGCCAAGCCAGCCAAGAAAGGCAAGAAATGAGCACGCCTTTTTTAAAGAAAGACAAGACAGGCATTTGCCTTAAACTGCATACGGCCCTGTATGGGCAGGATGCGATTGAGCAGTTCATGGTTGCTTACGGTGACGGGCTGACGTTTGTCAAGCGCGGCGCGTACTGGATTCTTTTTTTTGCCGATGCCCTTGAAGAAGATGTTGTTGATTCTTTGGACAGCCTCCTGGTTTTGTCGCGGAATAGAAAAAAGTAATATCAATCCTATTGTGAGAGATGCCCTATGGCCCGAACGAATGATGACGTGATCCTGCCGTTTAATTCTGCCAGGATCCGTGATAAATATCTGGTGACAAATATGCTGGGCGCCTGGGATGTGCTTGATCCGTCGGAATTCAGGCTTTTGAATGCGCTAAAGCCAATGCCCGGTACACCGCTTTGGACACGCCTGAAGGAACGCGGGATTGTGGTGGACGACAAAAATGTCCTGCCCATGCTCCAGAAGTACCGCGAGCTTAATATCAATCTTTTTTCTGATACGTCGTTGCATATTGCGGTGGCAACAACGAAGTGTAATTTGAGTTGTTCATATTGCCAGGCCGGGGCTGTGCCTCAGGAGGATATGACATATGAAGTGGCCACCAAGGTGCTGGAATATCTTTTTGGTGTGCGCAGCCCGTCGGTATCTCTTGAGTTTCAGGGCGGTGAACCGCTGATGAACTGGCCGGTGGTTAAGTTTGCCATTGAACATGCGCGCAAGTTTAATACGGCGGGGAAGACGCTGAAGATCTCTGTTGTGACAAATATGCTTCTTCTGGATGATGAGAAAATGAAGGTTCTGGCGGATAATGATGTTGAAGTGTGTACATCACTCGACGGCCCCAAAGCTGTGCATGACAGGAATAGAAAGTATGTCGGCGGTCAGGGATCCTATGATGAGGTGATGGCCAAGATTAACCGCTTTAAGGAAAAGTTTGGCCGGTCGGTAGGGCTGTTAGCAACAATCACCGCGGCCTCATTGGACCATGCCGAGGCAATTGTGGATGAGTATGTCCGGCTTGGGCATCAGCAGATTTGCCTGCGGCCCGTTAATAATATGGGAACGGCCCGTTGTGCCTGGAGTGAGTTGGGTTATTCGGCAGAAGAATTTAATGCTTTTTATGGCCGGGCGATGGATTACATCCTGAAGCTGAATGCCAAGGGCACAGTTATCATGGAACGCATGGCGCTGGTGATGTTAACCAAGGTGCTGGAGGGCAAGGATCCGGGGTATGTGGACCTGATGAACCCCTGCGGTGCCGGGCGCACGACCATGGCGTATATGCCCGACGGCAGTTGTTATCCGTGCGATGAAGCGCGTATGATCGGGGAGGATATGTTTAAGCTGGGGAATATCCTTTCGGAAACCTACGATGACATGGTCAAAAAAGAAAATCTTCAGCATTTACTGCAGGCATCATGCGCAGGGCTGTGGGATGGGGCATCGGTATTTTCACCCTGGGCCGGACATTGCCCGGTGGTCAATTATGCGCTTCAGAAAAATATTGTACCCAAGGTGCATTGTTCTTCCCAAAACAAGATCATGACGGCGCAATTCATGTATTTATTTGATAAGATCGTCGCGCAAGGAGCAGATTTAGAGATATTCAAGCGGTGGTTAGCAGGAGACAGTCATGGAAAAAAATAAGAAACAACCCCGGAAAAAAATCGAGATTAAAAAAACACTGAAAGCGTTTTTGGCGGATGAGGACGGTTTTGTTAATCAAGAGACAATTTTAAAAATCGGTTTGGCTACGGTGGCCGGGGTAGGGGCATTTCAGTCGATATCCGGCGCCGCTGTTTGCCCTCCGGGGAGTGGTCCTGACCTGAATACGTACTATTCTTCGCTCCCAACTTATACGGGACATAATAATAGTATGGTTTTTTCGACAGTGCCGGATCCTGATGCATCAACCTGCATGATACCGAATGCTACACATGATAATTGTGAGAGGACTGTGACACACAGCAGTTATTGATATATTTTTCAAAAAGGTATCGTATGCGGCTTTCTTTTTCACTTTCTCTAATTTTTGTTCTTTTGTTCGCGCAGACCGCGCGCGCTGAGGAAGCAATAATGACAGAAATTGCCGCTGTTATTCCGCAGGAAAATGATGTGGTTAAACGGGCGCAGCTGTGGGCCTATGCCGTTGTCGCGACGGATGGTGCGGTGCGGTGTGAGGAGTTAAAAGAAGACAAAAGGTTGGCGTGTGAAGAGGGTGTTGGTGAGTTGATACCATATAAGATGATGGCTAAAGGGCTGTGCGATAGATTTAAGACGGGATCTTTAATTTGGAAATCTTGTGTGGCAGTTCGGGAAAGAAATTGTCTTTCCTGGAAAGAGCCGATCAAGAAATCATGTCAGGTGTTTGATAGGGCAATGAGCGTGAGTTCTCGCATTGATATGGTGCAAGATGTTTATAATGAATACAATTCAATTATGCAAAGTGAGGAAGAAAAAGATCGTGTTTTTCAGACAGAATTGAAACGTGTTTCTTTAGTGGATTTGGCTAAGAGTTTTGGTGTTATTTCTGGATATTTCGAACAGCATCCTGATCAGCGGAAAAATACATGTCAGAATTTTTTTAATGCTTATCATGTGGGAGCTGATTTTAAAGATGAATATTTTATATGTGAGGTGTTGTTTAGTGATGATCCGGTAAAAGTAGCCCGGGATATTGACCGTGATTTAACAGCCTATCGTTTGGCGCAGGTTGGTAAAGACAAAAAAGGTTGTGTTATGATTAAACATCCGGCACTGCGAGAAGCGTGCGGTCGGTAATTTTTTAACAGTATTTCTTAGCAAAAAGGTTCCCCTGACGGGAACCTTTTGTATTTTAGTTGAGTTGATATTAATTTTTGAGAAGCGGGTCGGCGGTAGAGAAAGAGCCATATATCTTTTGAGCAAGGGTGCGGCTACCGCCACAGCATTTTTCCAGCAGGGAGCACTTTTGGCATATTGATGGTAAATGAGCCGTGTTATTCAGTTCTTTTAGAAAAGGATGTTGCCATGCGGCAGGAAGGTTTGTACCAAGGTTTTCATGGATAAAGTAGCTGGGTTTAAAAAAACCGTGCGCATCCCAGACAAGACGTGTATGCCCGTCGTCAGCTTGCCCGCCGGCTATGACGCGTTGGGCAATTTTTTGATTTTTTAGCAGGCATAACGGGAGTGCGTTGCCGATCACGGCATGGATGCCTCGCCCCTGCAATTTGAGTAGCGATTGGCATAACTTACCATATCTTTCGCGGTCTTTTGCAGGGGGCAGGAACGGCCCGGTCATGGGACGAAAAAGCTCCCAGGTATGCGGCTTGATTTTTTCAATGAGGGTGGCGTATTTCGAGAAATTGTTGATGAGGTTTGGCGTTATTACCGTTCCAAGGCGAACAACAGGTAGGCAAGCTTTAAGTAAAAAAATGTTTTTAATTTTCTCTTCGAATAATGCCGGAGCTTTTGTCATTTCTTGTGTTGATGCGCTGTTAAAGCCTTGTAGAGAAATCAGGATATTATCAACATATTGAATCAGGACATTAAGAGATTGTGGTGTGATCAAGGTTGCGTTGGTGTTTAGCAGGACGTAAAATTTCTGTTGTTTGGCATAAGAGAGCATCTGCGGCAGATCAGGCACAAGCAGGGGTTCACCGCCAGTGAAGCGTATGGCAGGAACTTGATAATGTCTGGCCTGATCCATGACTTCTTTGGCCGCGGACAATGGCATGTGCGGCGCACGAACGGCAGTATTGGTGCAGTAGCCGCAGTGCATGTTGCATTGGCCGGTGATTTCGATGACGATTTCGGATGGAGGTATCATTTTTGAAAGAAGTTTAGAATGATTTGAAGGAATGATGTATAGCTTAGTATGCAGCCAATAAATAGAAATAATGCAAAAGGAATGCGATTTTTAATTTTTGAATTTTTATCTGAGATCATATGGATTGTTTGTAAAAG
>JBAXBM010000109.1:0-7643 GCA_037141995.1 Candidatus Omnitrophota bacterium | reverse complement strand
TATCATAATTAATTTTTCCGATCACTTCATCCATTGAACTCCAATTCCACTGCCATGCGGCATCCTCATATTCCGACGATGGAAAATCATCCGCAAACAACGCATTGCGGTTATAATCAAATTCACGCTGTGCCGTCACCGCAGTATTAAAAGCAGAACTGTTGGCATACAATTTAGTATAAAAAGGTGGATAGCCTATTTCCGCCTCTTTTAAAATAGGCCATACCTGATTAAATGCCGCATCCACTTCTGCCGCAGTCGGCGACGAACCAGTCAGCGCCAACAAACCCGCACTGAGGGATGTTTTCACATCTGTTTCCGTCGGTGATGCGAAAGCAGTCAAACGCACGCGCGTGCTCGAAACACTGGTCCAGATCGTACCCGCAGCATCTGGATCTAAACTGGTGCCGATAACACCATTGATAGTCGTCAACCTGATTTTTTCAATCGTCCCTTGTGTGCCAAAATTTATCCATTCATATGTCAGCCGCTGGCGCGCCAGCTCATTATGCGATGAATTAAGATTCCTCATTCCTGCATCACCCGGACAAAGGCCATCATCAGGATAACCCGCCGTATGAGAACCTGTCAAAGGCATCGACATAATAAGCACATCATCCGGATTCGCCGCGTCAAACGTGGGTGCAGAAGCTCCTGTTCTAAGAAAAATTTTATACCGGACAAACGCCCCCGTAGACAAATGAAATTCCTGCCCGTTCACTTTCATATCAAGAAGCGGAATATGATCAACCAAACCAAAATCAAACGGCATCTGTAACAGCTTGTTTAACATGGCCGATCCTGTTACCACGATCGGTTGACGATCCTGAAAACCATATTTTCCGAAATCGCCGCTCAAGCGGTCTTCATACAACACAAATGTTGCCTGCACGCGTGCCGCAAGGTTGTGTTCCGAAGAATTATATGAACGCGCCATCGCAATACGCATGGCCTGCAACTGGGCATTCTGCTCAAAAGATCCGGAAAGAAAATTCAACGCAATACCCGTGATCAAAAAGAACAAAATGGCGCCAAAAATCGCCAACTCAATGATTGACTGGGCAACACGCGATAATTTTTTTTGTTTTTTGGTATTATTCATAATTATTCATCAAGGCAAAGACATTGATGTCGTGATGCGCTTGACTTCAGCGCTTTGGGACGAGTCTTCCCTGTATGTGATGGTCCCGTTTACGCCTGCCATCACGGATGGTACAAGCAACAGCCGTGATTCAGCTGTTGTATTGAGTAAATAACGCGTTTGCCCATCAAAAGCATTCGATTCATACTGATCCCCCAGATCATCTACCGCCTGTTTCCAGCGTCCCTGAAAGCCGCGTTTCATATAATTTTGCATTGTCAGGAAAGCGGCAATAATGATGATTAATAATATTGTGTATTCCAGGATACTTTGTGCTTTTTTCATGGTATTAATCCGCCAGAAATCCCATGTTGGTCAATGAATTTGTCGTTGAATCTGAAACTTCCAGAATTGTGCGGTTGCTCCATCCCAGGGCGTCATTACGCCAATTATCACCCTGTGTTCTTACCAGCGTATTTGACGATTGTAATCGTGCCGCATCGGCACTCATGTCCTGTTCTGCGCCGCTTTGATTGCCAATCTGATCAGCCGCTAATTTAATCATGCTTTGCGTATTGCGCTTCACCCGGGGCAACATGTAAACAAGCCCGGCAACAATCACCGAAATCAGCACAACATATTCAATCAATGTTTGCGCCCGACGGATCAACATCTTATGTCACCTTATCATTATTCATTTTTCGGTGCTGTTTGCTTGCTCTCTGAATTGATTAAACGCAAACTGCTGGCATCTTTTTGAAACGACAATCCCACATTTTCTACTGTTTGAGAATCAGCATCTGTTCGTATGCTGCTCTCGGTGTAATAGGGTTCATATTCCAAGCCAACAGGGCGATAAAGAGCTGCACTTGCTTTAATCGCTGCCAGTTTTGTTATTTCAAATACACGAGCTTGCATGGTTCGACGGGTATATGTTGACATACCGACAATCGCGCCTACCACCATAAAAATCAGGATCACATATTCGGCACTGATGTTTTGGGCTTTTCTAGAGCGATTAATACTTAACATGCCGTGCCCTTTAAGAAGGTAAAAAACAGGAAGGGCCCCTGAGGGCCCTTCCTGCTGCATTCAATTAACTACCCCAATACTCATTATCCGCATTCGTTCCAATATTACGGAATGAATTCGTTACTGTGTCTTCCATCAGCCCGGTATTATTAATACCTTTTAAGGAATTTTCCTGTGTTGATGATCTTGTTTTCACTGATTTATAAAAATTCGCAGGTGTTGCGGTCGTGTACTGATCACCCACATCATCCGTTGCCTGCTTCAAGCGGCCCTGAATACCGCGCTTGATATATGTTTGCAGTGTCAATAATGCTGCAATGATAATAACCATCAAAATGGCATATTCCAGCACACTTTGACCGCGTCGTGTTTTTAACATAATAATAATTCCTTTCTTTTCGTTTAGAAACCAGCGCCTGTTTCAGCTGTAGTCATACCATTTGTATTAACTGTTCCATTATGATAAACGGTAGAATCAACATACCCTGTCATAAGTTTCCTGGTATCTGTTGTATCTTGTTGCGCTGCGTACGTATCTATTTTCGTTGCGTCTTTCTCGGTGGTCTCACTCTTGTTAGTATAATACGGTTCATACTGCAACGTCGTTCCTAAAGCATTGGTACTATCACGGAACAGGACATTGGAATCGCGCAAACGACCCTGCAACGTACGCTGGGCGTACATCTGCATGGCAATAACACCGCCGATAACCAACGCGATCAAAATCGCATATTCGGCTGTGTTTTGAGCCTTTTTATTTTTATATCCTTTTAACATTCTCTTCTCCTCCAATTTTTATAATATAACTTTACTAGTATATTAAACTTAGAATGAACTAATTAAAGTATTCGCTTTGAGACCAACAGCATTAATAGCACCGCCAAGAGCTGTGTTTACTGTTGTGCGGAACGGTGAATTCGCATTCACCACAAGACCTATGATAACCACAATGACTGCTGTGACCAAAAGCACATATTCCAATGTGCTCTGGCCCTTTCGATAACGTTTCAACATAATATTTTTCCCCCTTTTTATAATTTAGCTTATTCTCGTTGGAATTCCGCAGTTATGTCTTTTTGCTTCGACGTGACAGCTCGATACATGTAAGTACTCATCGCAACGGCAGCCGCTGCGATAATGGCGACGATAAGGGCATATTCAACAACATTCTGACCTTTACCACGATATTTTTTTACCCTCATCGCCGTGCCCCACATGCTTTAAAAACATAACGCCAAGGTTCTTCCAAAAACATTGAAAGAGGGAACCCTACCCCGGCTTCTATACTGACAACGGTTACCCGCGCCAGCTCGACCCGGCGTGTTGTTATATCAACACCTGCCGGTATCGGATCCTGCTCCGTCAAAAAAACGGAACTGAAAAACAGTTTTATCATCAAACCAACTTACACCAAAAGATTCATCTATCGAAGTATATCATATCTACGACGACTGTCAACGCAACCGGGCATTTACCAAACCCTTGCGACAACACCACCCAGCGATACTTACACATTTTCAGGTATTTCAGCTGAAAAAAACCATTTTTGCTTATTCCGGTCTTCTATAGCATCCACATTAATATTATAAATTAGGTTCAAAGCTTGATCAACATACGGAAATTCTTTCGGCAACATAAAACGTATAAAATTTTGCCCTTCATAACACTGCCAATACCCGGAAAGATTATACATGGCGCATAAGACGTCTTGGGTCACATTAAATTTATTATTAATATACATTTCAATCGCTGCTTTAATTTTATGCACAAGCATATTGTAAGTAAATTGAGTAGCCTGGCTGATGGTGTACATATGTTTATCTGGCATCTTTTCCGTATTTTTATTTTTTATCACTTCCAAATAAAACATATGTTCCAAATAATCTTCCACAATTTTCTTCGCTGAAGAAATTTCAAGGGCAATATTGGTAATAAAAAATATTTTTTTCCCTTGTTCCGGAATTTTAACCACCAACGCTCTTAATGTTGCACGTTGTCCTGCGGCACATGAAAAATGACACACCCCGTCGATGATCGTGTAATGCTGGCTTAATACAGGATTGTAAACTTTTTCAGCAACACCTATTTCATTAAACTCAATATCTTGAAAAAAATCATCAGAAATATCAAAACTGGCAATAAAATTGATTTTATCTTTGAAATTAAGGTTCATTTCCCACAATAAAGTGTTCTCATGACCCCATAAACAGATTCTTTCCGGTTTTTCTTCCGCTGTCCCATTAAGAAATATCAGCATGTGTTTGACCGATTCGTTCAAACTATCAGAAAAACTCAACACCAAAGGTTTAACAGGATGGATCAGCCGATCTACGGCATTTTCAACAGCCTTGATCATTGAAAAATTTTCTGCTACCGAAGGCTTATCGAACATAACTGACAAGTTGTGGCTAAAAAAGTAATTTTTCCAAGTATTTGTTTTAATACTAAAGTATCCATTATTCACAAAAACTGCATTGAATTCCGTTTCAATGGCAATGTCCATTGTTGCAGAAGTCTCTTTTCCTTCAAAAAAATGTGTTAACAGCTCCTGTCCTTTTTGTTGGTCAAGATAAAAAAATGTCCAAAAATCATTTATTTTTGATATGTTCTCATCATCAATGCTTGTTGGATAAAGACTTAATAAAAGAATGGCCGCTTCAAGGGTGCATTGATTTTCTATTTCAGTCCCGCCAATATATGAAAAAATATCACCTAAAACCGGCTTACGCATTGCATCAACTAAAATTCCCTGAAGGATGGTAATACCGATATTACCTATCAAGGGACATTTTTTATTTGTCCAATCAAAGACATCTTTGCTTTCTACCGAATCATTTTGTTTTTGCACTAACTCTTTGCTATCGTTTCTATTAGGCAACAAATCAGGACATAATGTGGCTAGCTCAACCGTCTCTTCATCAAGAGGCTCCCCTGCATTATTAATATCTACTGTTGTTTCGCAATACACTGGAATATTTATCGCAGTGTCAATCTCCTGTTTTAACACCCTGACCGGCACGTCCTCGGCTAACATGCTTTTATCAATGGCTGACTCATTTAAAAACGGTGTGACTTGCGCTAACAATTGTTCTTTCTTGTCCTTGGGAATAAAAAAATTCTTCGTTGATGCCCGACCAACAGGATTACTTAAATTATATTCTTTAATAACAGCATTAATCGAAGATTTCGACACTTCAAGCTGAAAAACATCGCGTAAAATAACCACAAGCTTCCGGCAACTTAAAGACGGATCTCCTTTTTTCTTATCAATGATTAAATCTATGATTTCTTTTTTTAATTTGTATGTAACGCCCATACGATTTGTCCATTCTGGACATTGCTGTTTTAATCTTGTTTATATCAGGAAACTTATTCTATCATTTGTATTTGATCACCCAGATTTATCGCAGTGTGCGTGATTGTTCCTGCCGGAAGTTCAATAACGCTCGAGGCATTCCAATAAATAGCACTGATTCGATTTGGTTTAATATTTTTAACTAACCCAACCACAATTCCCTGCTGATTAATAAATACAGCATCAATTGAAAATTTCATAAAAAACATATGTATCGAATTACAGGCTGTGATCACAAGCCCTTGTCCTTTTTCAAATATCGTCCGGCCTAAAAGACCCCGCGCTCTGACAAAAGGTGTTTTCGCTATTTCAGCCCGCGTACAAAGGACCATTTTATTATTAAGATTTTTTATGATCACTGGCAGGAACAACTTTATTCGACGCAAAAATATTTGAATTAATACTAATACCGCGTTTGATAAAATCATCAAAACACTTTGGAATATGCCCGGTAGCTTTATAATCACCTAAAACACGGCCAGACTCATCAATACCGCTCTGTTCAAATACAAAAATATCCCTAAGCTCTGGCAACCCATCCACCAAGGTCTTTGTGACCTCAGTAATAGCAGTTAACTTGCGCGAACCATCAGAAAATCTTGAAACCTGAATAATAAAATCAATAGAAGACGCAATCATTTCGTAAACCGCGCGCAATGGCAATTCAATCCCGCTTAAAAGCATCATCGCATTCAAGCGCGTGACCGCATCGCGTGTTGAATTGGCATGCAGGGTGGTCATGGAACCGTCATGTCCTGTATTCATCGCCTGCAACATATCCAAAACCTCAGCCCCGCGGCACTCACCCACGATAATACGATCAGGACGCATACGCAGGGTGTTAATAAACAAATCCCTGATCATGATCGCGCCCTTGCCCTCCACATTCGGCGGACGTGATTCCAGTCGCGCCCAGTGCGCTTTATTGATCTTCAACTCCGCCGCATCTTCAATAGAAATAATACGCTCTCCATCAGGAATATACTGCGAAATAATATTCAATAATGTTGTTTTACCTGACCCTGTTCCACCGGAAACAATCAGGTTTTTGCGGGAAAATACGGCGGCCTGTATAAACTCTGCCATCACCGGGGTTAAACTCTTAAAGCGAGTCAAAATATCTTCCATCGTATAGCGATCCTGTCCGAATTTACGGATCGTAATCATGGGGCCGCGCAAAGATAGCGGTGGAATAATGGCATTAATACGGGAACCATCAGGAAGGCGCGCGTCAACCATCGGTGTAGATTCATCTATACGACGTCCCAGCGGCGCAATGATGCGGTCGATAATCGACCGTACCTGCTGATTGGATACAAATTTCTTGTTCGTCAAAAGGATTTTGCCGCCCTTTTCAACATAAACCTCATCCTTACAATTCACCATAATATCCGTAATTTCAGGATCAGCCAGGAGATCTTCCAGCGCGCCAAACCCAAGGGCTTCATTAACAATATCAACAACAAGTTTCGTCCGGTCCTGATGAGAAGAAATAAAAATACCGGTTTCTTCTGCTAAAAGATTAACAATGATGCGTTCTGCCTGTTTCTTGATCTGCGCGGCCTGCTCTGCGTCAGCTAATGCCTCGGGTGTAATCGCTTGAAGGTTCATGCGATCAATCAGTTTTTCATGTATTCTTTTCTTTAAAGCTGTGATCGCGTCTTCTTCTTTTGTCGTCGTCCGTTTGCTTTGTGTGGTTGGCGTGTTTTCATTAATACCCAGCGCCTTCCAGAATGTATCTGTTTTTGCTTCTTCCGTCGACCGTACACGCACAACTTCCGTCGTATTAATATACAAATCTTCATTTTCGAGATCTTTAATCAATTGCATGAATGCAAGGGATACCTTGGCTTTGGGGCTGTCCAACACAACAGGAACGCCTTTATTCAAGGCCATTCCAACCACTTTTCCGTCTGAAGGGATTTTGGCAACAATATCACAGGGTAACGCATCTTTCACTTCCTGCCAGGCAACACCGCCGTGACTTTCCGCCCGGTTTAATACCAGCTTAATCATTTTAAGAGGAAAGTGCTGACTTTGTACAACTTCCAGACCCCACTTGATTTGATAAACAGCCAGAATATCCGGTGTGGCCACCAAAAGAATCAAATTGGTCATATCAAGGATAGAAAAAAGTATTTCCGTGAAAGCTTTGCCAACATCAATGATGATATA
>JBAXBM010000108.1:0-7677 GCA_037141995.1 Candidatus Omnitrophota bacterium | reverse complement strand
TTAATTGGTCATTACGCAGTAAATGATATTCTGCATTTAATTCTTCCCGCACACCTAAAAGAATCACCCGATGACGAGCCTGAGGAATACCAAAATTCTCAGAGCGAATAACATAATCAGAACCGTTTGTATGACTTGTGCCATCAACAGACACCACCAAAGAGTAAATTCGATACCGAGCGCATTCTGCAAAGTGCGCGTTTCTACTAAATGCCTGTGCAGGGGCGCGGAGATCCTTTAAAATTTGAGTAAAAACCTTTCCTCCATCGATTGTCGAAGAAAGGATGCCTTTTACGTTCTCCATTACAAATACTGGCGGCTGATGCTCTGCTATTATTTTCAGATATTCTTTATATAAGAAATGCCGGTGGTCTTTCTCAAAACCATCTGGATTCTGACCTCTCATCCTAGATCTACCAACAAGTGAATACGCCTGGCAAGGCGGGCCACCAATGAGCGCCCACTTCTTAACGCCCCCCAATACACCATTAATCTTTTTTGTAACATCATCTTGGGGGACTTTCCCCAATTCAGCACACCAGGCCTCTTCTTTTGCTGCCATGGCATATTTCGAATATTTGGCAAATAAATCTTCCTTAGAAATCTCCTTCTTTAAATACGCATAATATTCTTCCGGCGCACATCCCGCAGGGAAATGCCTGAAAAAGCTCCTTAATTCCAGCGTTTTATGCGCCTCAGTATCCTTTTCAATAGAAAGAGCTATCTTGAAAGCCCTTTGATTAGAAGAATTCAATAAAGAACTGAATCCCTCCCCCAAACCGCCAGGGCCGGCAAACAAATCAATCACTTTAAAAGGCTCTGTCTTTACCATTGCATTAAAGTATCGTGTTAAAGAATCCAATTTCAGATGCAGTTGGAATACCAACAAGCATAGCTCTATCTAACAGTCTATTGCCCTCTTCACAACATGTCTCTGGAAGAAGACAACATCCATGACAAGCCGCAAGATTCGCATTATCTGACCCCTGCCCAGTACTTTCAATACAGACGGGATCCAAAGAACACCATCCCGCCCGTTTAATCGCTCTACGAAAAGTTGATTCAAATCGCCCACTCTTACCTTGACGAACAAGACCTCCCATCGTGCCTTCAGAATCTCCTGACGCTGTATAAATTAAAATGCCCTGCATAGAAGTTGGCGAGCCATCAAGATTGCAATAAATCCTTTCGCGCAAAGATGCACTGCCATAACCACAATCAAAACTAAGCTGATTAATCAGCACGTGCGCCAATGTGTGCAATAATAAAAACTTAGGCGTAATACTGCGATACGGCTGCTGTCTTGAAGTCCTGGCTGAATTATACGTATCGACTAATAATTTAATCTCTGCAGATCTTCTTTCTAAAACCTGCCTAGACCATTGTTCTAGAAGCGACTGATTCAGTTCAAGAAAAATACCTTCTCCATAAACTTTTATCGCTGGAAGCCAATCAACACGACTATCATATTTTATTGACTGCAAACGATTACTTTCTAAGCTCCCATCAGGAGGTAGAATTCTGGTAAAACCAACCAACGCCCTCGTCTCACGAAGTTTATGAACAAGGCGAATCCTTGAAAAGAATTTTGCTATATCGGCTTCATAAGCAGCCAAATTTGCACTCTCAACATAAAGCTCTGTATTTGGACCGACCTTGCTTTCACAAATAGCACGATACTCTGTCAATCTAAAATCCTCTTCACTCCCACTGCCATTATTGGAAGCTGTCGACCCATCCAGTTTTCTTTGAGCTGTCTTTTCAAACTGAACCACATCAACACCCAAAATCTCTGCAACGGCCCTGCAACGAGCAGGGTCCACCTTTCCATTAACTGTGCTCCTCGAAATTGGATCCCAAATATACGGCTGATTCAAAGCAGCTATAACATCCGAGTTCGCATGCTCCGCCCAAAAAGGCAAATAGATCGAACTTACTACATAAGGGAAATAAACATTGCTTGCGCCGCGTTGTAAAACGCGTAAAAACTTACCACAACCTTCCTCGCCAGTATCCAAATCTCCAAGCCAAGGCCTTAACCCGGTGCAATTGCTCCCTATACTTGCAAGAACACCTCCCTTTGTTTCATCAAAACGAAAAACATCCCCCAAATTCTTACTCTGCCCACATGAACAACTAATCGTTATCCCTGAAAGTCCCGCAGAAGATCGCCCCGCGCGCATACGTAATTTGCAATCTGTCTTTATAGGCACATCTCGATGAAGCCACTGCATAAACGGAAAATCTTGAATATGCCCCCTGTCGCAGGCAACGACAAAACGTACAGGTATAAGAAAAGGTCTTTTTCTCTCAGGCTTAGCCGCGCAACTTTGGTGTTCATACATGCGCCCCCTGCAGCGCTCTCGTTCCGCAGTAAATGGTGACAACATTTCCATCCCACCACAATGATGGCAATAATGCCATCGAGGAAACCTTACAAATGGGATATTAACATCTGGAAACTGCACCCCCACATCACGATCCCGATGTTCTGGCGGCATTCTAAAATGAGTAACTTGCAGCCTCGCTTCTAAACGCTCCTCTCGAATAACCCATCCAGCCTGAGGAGGACACTCCTGCTTGGAAAAATCCCATGCATCTATCCCTGCAGGCATAAGGGACTCATCTCTTGGAAAATCAACCATTGATCCAACACCAAATGGAGAAATCAACTGGCTGCGTCTAATCGGCTTTCTGGCAGGCATTAATCTTTCTCCTTTAGAAATTGTGCTACAACCTGTGCATCACACACAGAATCAACATTTCGCATAGATGTTGGTGTTGCTTTCGAACGGTTTGCCCAATCAATTCTTGGCTCTGAACCGCCAGGATACATTAGTGGAGTTCCCGCAGGAGGAACTCCAAAACCTCCATAATGCGGAGGCTGAATATTATTCCATCTTGCCCAGAAATCTTTGATCATCTTTTCAGCCGCCACTACCTCAACCTGATCAACTTGCTTTATTCTACTGATCAAAACATCTTCAATCATTTTTGTTAACGCACTGTCGGGTGGCTTTCTAGAGTCAGTCCTTAAAACACTATCTCCCCAATAACGAGCAAGCGTAATTAACTGGGCATGTAAAGCTCTCTCTCTTACCGGAGTTGCAAAAGGAGTTACACTTGTAGGCTCGACCCATCGATAAATACTTTGATGGTACGAACGAAAATGCTCGAAATGTGAACGGTCCCTGGGTTTCGCGCAGTTATAAACAACAACAACCAATCCCGGGCCTGATTTATCTCTTCCTACACGACTGGTGGCCTGAATATACTCGGATGTCATCTTAGGCTGACCGACAACAGTCATTAAACCAAGGCGAGGGACATCAAGCCCAACCTGAATCATATTGGTTGCGAGGCACACATCTACTGGCCTTCTATCATCTGTGCCGGGATACCCATTGAATAACTGCTGTAACACAGAGTTAATCTCTGAACTTTGTATTCGACTCGTCAACTCAAGATCCCTATTGATAAATCTTCTTAAATCTGGAGCCCCTGATCCCTGTGCCGGCTTGCGTATGTCGAGTCTATCCCAGACAGCATTTAAATACTCCCGTATATCCGCACGAATAAGTGTTGCCGCATGCCCCAACTCCCGAAGACTATTAAAATATGACATTAAAGTCCAATATGGATTTAGTCCTTCGGGTGATGATTGAACACATTTAACAGATTGTAATAGCGCAGACATAACCCGTATTTGAGCTGTTACATGAGATGAAAGCGCCGATCCAAACACGCCAACATATAACCTGCCTAGAACATCCTGAGTTGCTTCTTTTGCAAAGAATGAATCTCCCGCACGAAGAGCCTGAGGAGGAAAAATAAAAACCTCGCGTGAATATAACGAATTCACCTGCTGCGACGCACGACAGATAGTAGCTGTCGAAGCAATAATCTTTGCAGGCCAGCGACCACTTTTAAGTGTTTTTCTACATAAAGCATCAATGGTTCCCTCATAAATACCTACCATTGAACCAAGGGCTCCAGAAATAAGATGAAGCTCGTCTTGAATTATTAAATCAGGCGGTGGAACAGGTGCGCCATCATCGAGTCCAAAAATCTTCCTTGCCTCAGGCTGCCAGGGCAACATCGCAAATTTATCAACAGTTCCAATCAATAATGTCGGCCGCTCACTATAAATAGCCTCATCAACAACGTACAGAGGAAGCCCCCTGGCATCAGAGAATTTGCATTGAGAATCTTCACACCTGAAAATGACTTTGGCACCTTCGGTCCTATAACCCTTAACTTGGTAAGCTCCCGATCCGAAAGGCTGCGGCCCCATTTCTGCACCACACCAAGGGCATGTAAGAACAATAAATGGGTTGGGCTTCCCATTAGCACGAAGTGTGTTCAAACTTTTAACCGCATCTGCATTCTTGTTTGGTGTAACGTCTCCTCCAACCCATAACCCGATAGAAATACGATCAAACCCAATCTGCCTTTCATTCTCCCGTCGAATTACTTCGCAGGCACAGATTAATGAAGCAGCTCTTTGAAATTGCTGCGTTGTCAGCAGACGAAGCGTATACCGCATTAACACCGTGGTCCCTATATCACGAGGATTGACCAGTCTTCTGCGGAAGATTGTAAATGCCGTTAACCCAAGATAAGCTTCGGTCTTACCACCGCCAGTTGGAAACCAGATCAAATCAACAATAGAACGCTCAGGATCTTCACAATTTGAGATTGAGTGAAGATTCATTAAAATAAAAGCTAATTGAAATGGACGCCATTTACCTTTTCCCTGAGGAGGATTTTCTTCATCCGGAGGATTAAAAGGAGCCTCTAGTGACAATACACCCGCTTTATTTACCCAACCCCTTCGATGGTCTGTACAAAGTCCGTAATGCAACTGCTGAAGCAACATCGCCCGGTTCATCCAAGCAAACGCTCGTCTTACCTCCTCATCCGCCCTAAGAAGATCCACGCCTCTCATAATGCGCTGATGACATTCTTTACAGCGATCAAGATGCTTGTGAGCTATAACACGATAATCGCTCGGGAAATCTTGCGCATTAACAACCGAATACTGCGCATCAATCCACGCCTTATACGCTTCCCCAAGACTCTTACATTTTTCTATAATGGCGGGATCAAGATTATTCGAAAGCTGCTTCATTGATAGATCTAAACCCGACAATTCATTCGGAATAATAGGCTTTATTTCATAAGCTGGAAGTGAATCAGTATTCACACGCGCAACCGAAGCGCTCTCTGTCTCCGGCCATCCAGCAGCAGTACCGTGGCCAACTGCAAATATCTTTCTATGTCTATACAGCAACCGCAATGACTGCTCTTCCTCATCGCTTTCTAATACATCACGCTCAGGATATTCTAGAAAAATATTGTCTCCATCTAAACTCTCGACACTAAATTCACACTGAAAAAGACACTCTGAATCCTTCGGCCCTTTTCCTGTAATTGAAGTACGATTAATCAAAGTAAAAGTAACAATTCTGTCTTTAGAAGGATCTTGGGCATGGGCATAAGGTCGACTATAAACATGCAGCTCGGCTTTCAAACTTCCACCATCGCCAATAACGATCGGAAAACGCTTTATGATTGTCGCACTTGGCCTCAAAGAATCGCATTCAATCAATACTGGCCCAAGATTTGCTGCTTTACGCCAATAATGCTTCCTCCACTGACCATCGGTTTTGCACTTTCCAACACTTTCCTGCGTCTTTCCTTCATAGTAAGCACACTTCACAATGACTTTGAGCGCCCTTGGAAGCCGAACCAAGGCCGTTAAACCCATTGCACTAGGCAAGAACTGATTTGCTCTATTAACCTCGTGCTCAGTCGAGACATCAGTACCTGCAGAACCATTGCCTTCTGCCAAATCCTCCGGCTCTTCTCCATCTGGAGGCCCATTCTCAGCTGCTTCTACTTCTTCGCTTGTAGCAACCTCAGCCTGCTCAACATTGGCACTGCCAGGGAAAAGAACCCCCGCGCTATAACGCAGGCGAGGCGGATCTTGCGGACGCAAAATCTCGTCTCCATTATTAAAGGCCGCAAACTCCTGACGTGGATCGGGGCCAATTAATTCTTTGCGGAGGAAATCGACGATATCTGTTCTCACTTGTGTTATTGAACTCATGCGTCACGCCCCCATCCCTCGAGTAATTTTCTGCGGAAATTCTCCACAATTGCAGTCTCCAGTTGTTTCTCAACTAACATAAAAAGCTGCGAACGAGCTCTTGACATAGCAACATAAAGTAAAGCTTGAGGCTCCCCATCAACAATACGATCAACATCACACAATATCACCACAGGACTTTCCATTCCTTTAAACGCCTGGACAGTTACAAATCGAATAATATTCTCTCCAGATTTTTGAGACATTAAACTGTCATTCTCGACAATTCGAAACCAACCCCTGCCATCAATATTAGCAACCCCGGAATTAACTAACTTAAATCGTGATAAAATAACAATATCCTTGGGCGACACTCCACCAGACAATAAATCTTGAATAATATTAGCAAGCTCGCCGCATTGCTCCTCAGCAGTTCTATAATAATGATAATCCACAGGAAGACCGGCAACCTGTCCCATGCGATAAGGAGGTGCAGAAAAACCAGACAACAGGACTGTCTCTTCGCTTATATTGCGAGTATTTCGACAGTTTACGGTTAACTTGGCCTTCGCAAAATGACTCGAATATCTTATTAAATTCCCTTTAATCTCCTCTCCGCTAGTAGCTGCGAAGATGGCCTGCCGGTGAAAATCTCCGAATATTACCCAAGAGCCATCTTTGAGCCCCTCCTTAAGCCACAGATTTAAAACCTCCAAAACCCCCGGCTTAAGTAAATCTTGCGCTTCATCTATAACTATCAAGTCATATAAATCGGCTTTAGCTTCAAAAACAAGTTTTCCATATTGAGGATAAGCAATATCAAAAAGCTCTTGAGTATCCCCCTGCTGTTCGGCCTCTCGAAACTTATGCGAATAAGCAGACGTCATTATTCTTTCGCGTAACTTTTTATAATATCGGCCAGCAGATAGATTCTTGCCATTTACAAACTGCATTGATTGTTTTTCGAGCCACTCCCCCAAAAGACGATTGAAACAAATTAACAGCGTCTTCTTTCCCGCCAAAACTGACCTGCGGGCATATTCTAATGCGAGGACTGTTTTCCCAGTACCCGCCGCACCTTCAAAGAAACAACGTTTATTCTCAGACATTAAGTCAATTGCAGTAAATTGCTCTTCCGTTAAACGCAATATACGCTCTTCAGATTCATCGATTTGAACACTGCGAGAAACAACACGATCAAAATCTGGACGGATCATTTGCTGAATCTCGCGCAAGATCTCAGGCGTAAAAGATGCATTATTAGACTTTGAGAGGAGTTTATTTTGTGCTGAAACTAATCGAAGGATTGGCTTAGAGATTGTTTTGTTTAACGCCTGTCTGTCAATTACCTGCCAAGGCTCCCACTCTGTTGAACGTTCACCAAAATCAATATCAGGCATAACAACTGCATATCCGAATATCAATTCGGAAAAATGCCTGGCTGGATCGTTGTCCAAGATATATTTTCGCAAAGCAAACATCCCTTCGCGGGCCTGAAGAAATGGGCTCCTTTTCAAAACCTCCGTATCGCCATCCCTGTTAGTTGTTTCCCAAACGCCCTGCTTGCAAGCGATACGCCCCCCCTT
>JBAXBM010000107.1:0-7722 GCA_037141995.1 Candidatus Omnitrophota bacterium | reverse complement strand
GCCGATTTTACAACAACCGAAATATGGTTTTGGGTCAGCGCATAATCCGTGCATTGATTGTCATATCTATATGGTTAAGAAAGCAGCGGCTTACATGAAGGAAATCGGCGCTGATTTTGTTTTTACCGGAGAGGTCCTTGGCCAGCGGCCGATGTCCCAGCGGCGCCAGTGCCTGGAGTGGGTGGAGCTGGACGGGGCGGTTGAGGGGCGATTACTGCGGCCTTTGTGCGCCAAACTGCTTCCTCCGACGATTCCCGAGCAGGAAGGTCTGGTTGACCGGGGAAAGCTGATGGGTATTTCCGGGCGTTCCCGCAAGCCGCAGTACCGGCTTGTGAAAGAGCTTGGCCTGGAAGGATTTTCAGCTCCCGGCGGCGGATGTTTGTTAACAGAAAAAGTTTTTGGCGCGCGCCTTAAAGATATCCTGGGACATGGATGCCCGGACATCGCGTCAACGGCCGTGCTGGTGCTTGGCCGGTATCTCCGGCTTGACGCGCAAACGTTTGTTCTCGTGGGGCGCGATGCGCATGAAAATGAGGAGCTGATCCGCCGCGCGATGCCGTCGGATATGATCCTGCGGTCTTTTGTGTTTCCCGGTCCGGCGGCCCTGGTGCGCGGGAAAAATGTGAGTGAGGAGCAGCTGGCGCTGGCGGCAGGGCTGGTGCAGTTTCATTCCAAGTCACGGGGGCAGGGTGCTTTGCCCTTGTTTGCCTGGCGTGCCGGGGCGCCGGCGGATGTGCGCGAAGTTATGTCAGTTGATGTCCCTGAGGCGGATGTGAAACGGATGCTCTTCTGAGATGAATACGGAGCGTTTGGCTGAATTTTATCATGGCTTTGTGATCGATACGCCGCAGGGGAATAATGCTTTTTCGTTTGCGGCGCGGTCTAATAAGAAGATTTTTGTGCCGTCTCTCGTTAAGGGAACAGGAGCTGATGTCCAGCCGGGTCAGGAAATTGTATTCAGTGAGATGACACCTGAGAACGGCGAGGTCAATGCCACAGGTCTGCACCGTTTTGTTCACATCGAACGACCTGATCAGGACATTTTTATCGTCGATAATCATAACCACGCTTTTTCCTGCTGGTCTGCCGGGATTCAATCTGGTGTTATTCTGCCGGGCAGTGTGCTTGTGCATGTGGACCAGCACAAGGATACCCGCGTGCCTGAAATACCGCCCACCGGAGATCTTTGCCATTATGCCAATTACACCCTGAATGTCGGCAATTTCATCCCGCCCGCCCTTGATCTGGGCTGGTTCAGCCGGGTGGTGCAGGTGGGGACTTCAGATGCTTTTAATGTCGATCTGCCGGATCCGTTTATTCTGGATATCGACCTTGATATTTTTGCCCCTGTGATGGATCATATCCCGCATAACCTTAAGGTTTCCTTCTTGCGCAACTGGATCGCCCGTGCCCGCTTTATCACCATTGCCACCAGTCCATTTTTTATGGATCAGGCGAGAGCGGTTGATATCATGAAGACAAAATTATTTCATTATTAGTGATTTTGATGGGATTGAAAAAACCGGCTCCAGGGTTGATCCGAAGCCGGTTTGATGCGGCTTATTTGATGCTGATTTTCTTCGGCGTTTCTTTTTCCGGCGGATTACGCATGACTTTAATGGTCAGTTCGCCATTGTTGTACTGCGCGTCAATGGTGTCTTTTTTGGCGTCTTCCGGGAGGGGGACAGCGCGCATGAATTGCCCGTAAGAGCGTTCCTGCCTGAAGAATTTATCCGCGTTGTTTTCTTCGGATGCACTTTGCCGGACACCTGAAATGACCAGTTCGTCTTTTTCAATCTTGACGTCGATATTATCTTTATTCATCCCCGGGATATCCATGGTGATGGTGTAATGATCAGGAGATTCTTTAATATCAATCTTGGGATTAAAGAAGTCGCTGTTTTGTCCCTGGATGCCGGAACCATGGTGCTGGAACAGTTGATTCATGTTGGCCTGCATCATTTCCATTTCCGCGAATGGATCCCAGGGATCTATTGTTGTTGGCCTGTAAATAGCCGGGATGGGGGAGGCCTGCGGTTTCTTTTTTTCTGCCAGCTGTTTTTCAAGCAGGGTTACTTGCGCGTTCAGTTCTTGTATCCTTTTTTTGAGAGCCGCAGGATCTTCCTGGGCGCAGGAGATCCCGTTAATAATCAATGATCCGGCAAGGATAATCCCGATAACAGCAAGCCAGATATTTTTTTTGTCGTTCATGGCAGTCACCTTATGGATAAATGAATTTATGATTTTTGATGGTTGCATTAAGCCTGGAGTCATCCAAAGATGAACAGGATGACCGCTGAATTTCTTGGCAAGGTCACAGAAGTGCCTCCTTTCATGCTTCTGGCGCTTGAGGCTGAATCGCCAGTTGCAGGGTGAAGATTAACAGTATTTCATAAGCCTCAAGAATATTTTTTACCAAAGAAATTTATTTTGTCAAGAGGGGCTGTGTAATGAAAGAAAGTTTGATGCAAAAGTTGGTTTTTCCTGATTTATATATTATACTTTCTACGTTAGCGGCGATTCGTCATTCACGGTAAAGATATATAAGAGGATTTTCTGGTGCGGAAGTTTGTGTCATTTTTAATTCTATTGGCTTTTTGCCTGGAGTGCATGGCACCGCCAAGCGGTTGGGCGCAAGGTCTTTTACCTTCATCTGGTGCTACGGCCGCGTTGAGTCCAGCTTTCACACCTGCTCACCTGAAGGGCCTGGTCATTGATCCGAAGCAGCCGTTCAAGATGGATTTTTTGATTCACCGCGGGGATGAGGTGTTGACGGATAAGGGTAAGCAGTCGTTGTATCCAACCCTGATCAAATATTTTCTCGCGGCTCTCGCTATTCCTGACATCGATCAATGGGTCAATCTAAGTCCTTATGAGAAAGACCGGATCATTCCTGACAATTTTGGGTTGACGGGAATGGGGCGCGATCTTCTGGCGCAGGATTATATCCTGAAACAGATCACGGCTTCACTGACTAACCCTGATACGGATCTGGGCAAGAAATTCTGGGATGAGGTTTACAGCCAGGCGTATCAGAAGTTCGGGACGACAGATATCCCGACGGATACCTTCAACAAGGTCTGGATCATGCCAGACAAGGCGGTGTTGTATGAAAAGGGGAATACGGTTTACGTCCTTGAGCATCATCTGAAGGTCATGATGGAAAAAGATTATCTGGCGACACGGATGAATCATGCCGGGGCTGTCCAGGTCGCAGATAATGATATGGCACGACTATCGCAGAAAGTTATGGCCGAGGTCATTATTCCTGCCATTGAGAAAGAAGTGAACGAAGGCAAGAACTTCGCCCAGCTTCGCCAGGTCTACAGCGGCACCCTGTTGGCCGCGTGGTACAAGCGTGCGCTGAAAGGTTCTATCCTGACGCAGGTGTATGCGGATCGGGGGAAGGTCAATGGCATCAACCAGGATCCTTCGAACAATCAGAAGATTTACGAACAATATGTGCAGGCGTTCAAGGCCGGCGCCTTTAACATGATCAAGGAAGACGTGGATCGCTTCACCCATGAAGTCATCCCGCGCAAGTATTTCTCGGGCGGTGTCGTTACCGACGGGGCGATATATGATAAGATCGTTGATCACGCCGAGGAATTGTTACCGAAAGATTTTGCGGATGCGGGGAAGGTGGATGTCAGCTCGGTGGTGTTGAAGAATTCTTCGACGATAGAACATGTCGATGGGGTTCAGAAGGTTTATGTTATTGGCCAAGGGAAGATCGAGTATCAAGGGAAGTACACGATAAAGGGATATCGAAATCAAATTAAATTTCTTGGGGATAATCAGCAGGATTTGAAAATTATTATTGGTGATGGATTCTTTTTACAGGATGGTTTTATATCATTCCGACAGGCTTCGGATCAGAATTTTGTCTCAGCTCAGGGGAATACGACGGTTTTCCGATCGATGCATATTGGGAAAAATGTTAAGATCTTGAAATATGCTGAGATTATAAATGTGCCTAAAATCGGTAATAATGTAATTATTGATGGCGGTCTTGTTATTGAGATGGATGAAGGTGGTGTTGGCGATGAATCTAAGATTCTAGGTGATAGCGATCTGCGTATGAGTTCCATCGGAAGGAATGTAACAGTAGAGGGACAGTCCAAGATATTTAAAGCTGTAATTGGTGATGGGGTAAGTATTTCTCATTCCAGCATTATTGGAGGCAAGGATGAGCTTTCTTCTGCTTGGCGTGAGGACTCAAGCCGGGTTGTTATCACGGGATCATCAAAATCTATGTTTAATAATGTTCTTGTTAGTAATAATGTAGGCGGCAGAAACACTATTCAAGTTGATGGAGATGTTAGTATTGATGGTGTTTCCTTTGTTTTTAATGAAGTAGCTCCTATTATTGTAAAGACTGGCCTCGCAGTACAATTGGATCAACGGGTTTATATCCACGAAGGTGTTGTCTTGGATGACTTGTTGACGGAAAAGATAAAGGCGGCATTGAAAACGTTACATGTTGTGAATGTATTTAAGGATGGAGACAATGTTGTTGTTTCTGGTGAGAAGCAAGTTATGAAGCGGCCGGTTGTGCAGAATGTTGCTGAAAGAAAAGTTGATAATATGGTTCAATGGACAAAAGGAATTTCGAAGGTTTTTTCCATTGATTCCATTGAATCCGCTATTCAGCTGAATGAGCAGCTTGAAAACGGCCCGCTGTTCGTGTCGAGAGTTGGTGCTCTGTTGACCCAAGCCGAGGGACAGGATATCGTTGTTACTATCCATCAAGGAGCTTTTCTTTACCCGGGGTTAGAGGTTTATGCCCGAGAGGGAAGGACTGTAACTCTCAATCTTTTTGAGATTGGAAGCAGAGGCGGAACAATTATCATTGCGGATGAAAGCGATGTGTGGCTAGGTCCTCTCAATAGCCTTGGTGGTCGCATAGCAGGTGGAGCTCAAATTCGAGATGTAGTTGTCAGTGCAGAATTTAATAATTTTGGAGGCATTGCTAATAATGTTTTTGGCGACACAAAGATTACCATTCGCAATCAGGGGATTCTTGAGCATGCTTATTTAAGGGGGCAAGGGGAGATTATTTGGGGATGGTATCAGGGTGCGTATGTCAATATTATAGCTGAAAAAGGGCAGGTGGTGGGATTGTCACATGGCGGTATTTTTCGAGGAGGCGCAACAGAAACTGATCAATATTTTATTACGTTATCTTCTTCGGTGGATCAGGTTGGGTATCAGAATCTTATTGGCGAGAAGCGTCAACCATTAAAGGCTGTTTATCTGGATAAGGAACATCATTTTAAATTGTTAGGTCTTGAATGGTCAAAAGGTGTTTTTGCCGGTATTGTTCAAGTTCCAGGTGATAAAATAATTAAAATTAAAATGCTCATTAATAGACACAGTGACAACCAGGAGTTGTCTGTTATGGCGGAATATGCAAAGAACTTTATGTCAGGAGCGATGCGAGATGAAATCGCTGTTGGTCGAATTTTGATTCATACGGTAGGAAAGGGTTTGTTATCTGGTGAAGTCAACATTTCTTATCGAGCAGAAGAATTGGCTACTGCCGTATATGGTTTATTACGCGTATATTTGCTCAGGAACGGTTTTGCTGGTTATGAGTGGCAAGAGACAATTACGGTGCGGGAGCATGGGGCAGATACAGATGGTGACAATGCAAGAATGTTTGGCTTGTTGGCTACTTTTGCCCTAAAGGACGCGGATGATAATGAAGCGATTCCTTTTGCTGGCAGTTATCAAGATGTTCAGTACCACATGAAGGTTATGCCAATGGCGGACGATGATCTTGTTTTCAACGGATTTATTTCTTCAAGGGTGGGCGACAATAATTTGAACGAGGCTAGGCAATTAATGAATCGCGCAAGATCTTTTTCAATTGGGGAGCAAACAAATAAACAAACGTCCGTTTTTAACGGCGGGATCGACCTTGCCGCATCCAACCTCGACCTGCAGATCAAACGTGACGGCGCCGGGGTGCCGTTGCCGTTTAGCGCGAAGGACCTTGATAGCATCCGCATCGACGGCCTAGTGCCGGTCATCCTGAGCATTCGCCCGGCGGCGGGGTTGGCGTTGTTTGCGCTGTCGCCCTCATGAATTCAATTTGACATCTGTATGTTCTGGGGAATAATGGTGTTTATAAAAGGGCGGATTTAGAACCCGCCACGGAAATTAAAATCCAGGACTTTCTTATGATTATCGCCATCGACATCGGTAATTCAACCATCGGCTTCGGTTTTCTTTATGACGGGAAGGTGGTGCGTACTGTTGCCATTGAGAATATGCCTGACAGTGAGCTTGTCATGGCTAAACTGGATAACTTCATGGAAGCGACGGCGGAGCGTTACGGGATACGGCAGGTCATTGTGTGCAGTGTTGTACCGGATACGGCCAAGTTGTTGTTAAAGAAGATCAAGAAGTTTTGGGGTATCATGGCTACGGTTGTTGGCCATGACCTGAAGATCCCTATTGAAAACAAATATCATCACCCGCGACAGGTGGGCAAGGATCGCCTGCTGTGCGCGTTTGCGGCCAGGGAATTGTATGGACAGCCGCTGGTGGTGATTGATCTGGGTACGGCGATCACCTTTGACGGTGTTTCCAAGGCTGGGGCGTATCTCGGCGGGGCGATCATCCCAGGTATCCGTTTGTCGCTGGAGGCTTTATTTGAAAAAACCGCACTGTTACCTCAAGTTCATGTGGCTGAACCGAAGAAGGTCATTGGGCGCTCGACCACCGAGAGCATTCAAAGCGGGATATTCCATGGGTATGGGGCCTTGTGCGACGGCATGGTGGCGCGCCTGGGCGATGAAATGGGCTGCCATCCCAAGGTTGTCATGACCGGAGGTTATGCCGAGATCATGCGCCGTTTCATGCGCTGTCCGGTGGAAGCGGTGGACCAGGAACTTATCTTCAAAGGTATGGTATTATTGGCGGCGCTGGCATAATAGCGTAAGATGTTCATGGCACCTTAAAGCTTGCGGCTTGCCTGTCTGTTCAGACAGCAGAAACAGCTTTCTCTTGAACAAAATTGAGGAAAGCTTGGTTTCTGAACGCACATCCGAGGCAAGCCTCCAGCCTTAAGTCGCAAATAATATCCCCACATAGCACTCTCGACGTTCGAATGCTAAAATATTGATTTTGTGAAAAAGTTTCTTGACAAAAGCGCCTATTTTTGGTTAAATTGGCACTCATTAAATTTGGCTGCTAATTGCAGTGTTTGAAAAAATCAACAGGACAACCGTTTCAAAAGGAGGGGAAAATGAAGTTACAACCTTTGGCAGACCGTATCATTGTCCAGCCGCTGGAAGCGTTGGAAAAGACGGCGGGCGGTATCTATATTCCTGAGACCGCCAAGGAAAAGCCCCAGGAGGGCAAGGTTCTCGCTGTTGGCCGCGGGAAGATCCTGGATAATGGCCAGGTTCAGCCACTTGAGGTCAAGGTCGGCGATGTCGTTCTGTATGGTAAATACAGTGGCACCGAGCATAAGGATAAGGAAGGCAACGCCGTGTTCATCGTCCGTGAAGATGAGATCCTGGCGATCGTCAAGTAAGAATCCAGACCACCGAAATCATAGGAGATACACAATGGCAGCCAAATCCATCATCTATGCCGAAGACGCCCGTCAGGCGATTCTGCGCGGCGTGAACAAGCTTGCTGACGCGGTCCAGGTGACCCTCGGCCCCAAAGGCCGCAACGTCCTCATCGAGAAGAAGTTCGGCTCCCCCC
>JBAXBM010000106.1:0-7722 GCA_037141995.1 Candidatus Omnitrophota bacterium | reverse complement strand
ATGGATCGTTTGAAGGAAGGGAAGCTCACGTCAGCACAAATCATTGAAGATGTGTGGGCACGCGCGAAGGCTGTTAATCCATTGACCCATGCGTTCATCCGTTTCGCGGATAATATTCATGCGGGGAGCGGCGGTTGTCCAGTCCCGATGGCCATTAAAGATAATATTTGTGTGAACGGGGCGTTGGTTACGTGCGCATCAAAGATACTTGATGGGTTTTGTCCTCCTTATGATGCGACGGTGGTGGTAAAGATCAAGGCGTCCGGCGGGGTTATCCTGGGCAGTGCCAATATGGACGAGTTTGCTTTTGGGTCTTCTTGTGAAACATCTGTTTACGGCCCGTCCCGGAATCCCTGGGATTTGAAACGTGTTCCCGGCGGATCATCCGGCGGTTCAGCAGCGGCTGTGGCTGGCGGGCAAGCGGTGTGGGCCTTGGGGAGTGATACCGGCGGTTCGATTCGTCAGCCGGCTTCTTTTTGCGGTGTTGTTGGTTTAAAGCCGACCTACGGCCGCGTTTCACGTTATGGATTGATCGCCTTTGGATCATCGCTGGATCAAATCGGGCCGATCACCAAGGATGTGACCGATTGTGCGCTGCTGTTAAATATTATTGCCGGATTTGATCCCAAAGATTCCACGTCGATTAATATCCCCGTACCTGATTATGCGCTGGCATTAAAAAAAGATATCCGCGGGATGAGGATTGGGATACCGCGGGAGTATTTTATTCCGGGTATTCAGCCGGAGGTTCTCGCGGCGGTCCAGGCAGCGGTTAATTTTTATCAATCACAAGGTGCCAGGATTGTTGATATTTCTCTTCCACATACGGCATATGCCGTGGCGACATATTATATTGTCGCTACAGCGGAGGCCAGTTCTAACCTTGCGCGCTTTGACGGGGTTCAATTCGGGCGGAGAGCTTTTCCTTCTTTCCCGCGCAAGGGGCGGCTGATTGATATGTATGAACAGACGCGCGGAGAAGGGTTCGGCCCGGAAGCCAAACGGCGCATCATGCTGGGGACATATGTTCTGTCGTCGGGGTATTATGATGCTTATTATTTACGCGCGCAAAAAGTCAGGACGCTGATCAAACAGGATTTTGATAAGGCGTTTGAGGCCTGTGATGTGATCCTTTCGCCGACATCACCCACCACTGCTTTTGGTATTGGTGAGAAAATGAATGATCCCGTGGCGATGTATCTTTCAGATATTTTTACGATACCTGCCAATATGGCGGGTATCCCGGCGATTTCTATCCCTTGCGGATTTGATAGGGGCGGGCTTCCGGTGGGGCTTCAGCTGATGGCCGCTCCTTTCGCGGAAGAAACTCTTTTGCATGCGGCGTATGCTTATGAACAGGCAACGGCCTGGCATGATGCGAGGGCAGAGATATGAGTTCATTTGAAACGGTGATCGGCCTTGAGGTTCATCTTCAATTAAAGACAAAAACAAAAATATTTTGTGCGTGTCCGAATGTATTCGGCGGGGTTGCCAATAGCCATGTTTGCCCGGTATGCCTCGGGTTGCCGGGCTCTTTGCCTGTTCTTAACCGTCAAGTCCTCCTTGACGGCATGAAAGTGGGCCTTGCCTTGGGATGCCGGATTAATACTTTCATCAAGTTTGACCGTAAAAATTATTTTTATCCGGACCTTCCTAAAGGGTATCAAATATCGCAATTTGACCTTCCTATTGCCGAAAAAGGGATGGTAGTTTTTATTTCCGGCGGAAAAGAAAAACGCGTCGGTATCACGCGTGCCCATATTGAAGAGGATGCGGGCAAGCTGGTTCATGATACGGTTCACAATTGTTCCCTGGCTGACTATAACCGCACCGGGACACCCTTGATAGAAATTGTTTCTGAGCCTGATATGCGTTCACCGCAGGAAGCATATGATTATTTGACAACCTTGAAACTGATCCTTTCATATCTGGGAGTTTCTGATTGTGATATGGAGAAAGGCAGCCTGCGTTGTGATGCCAATGTTTCCATACGTCCTGCTGGCGAAACCAGGCTGGGTGTTAAGACAGAACTGAAAAATCTGAACTCGTTCAGTGCCCTGAAACGGGCCGTTGATTTTGAGGTTAACCGGCATGAGGGTGTGATTTTAAGCGGCGGTAAAATTACCCAGGAAACTCTTTTATGGGATGAAGTCAAAGGGCGTACGGTGCCGATGCGTTCTAAGGAGAATGCGCATGATTATCGCTATTTTCCGGAACCGGACCTTGTACCTTTTACATTTTCTGACGTTCAGATTGAAGATGCTCGTCGTATGCTTCCAGAGCTTCCGGCGGAAAAACATTCCCGGATCAGGCGTGATTATGGGGTGAATGATTATGATGCGGCTATCCTGATCCAGGATCCCGCCCTCGCGGATTTTTTTGAAGCCTGCGTCAAGATCGGGGCTGATCCCAAAAAGTCGGCCAATTGGATCAATGGGCCTGTCATGAAAGAATTAAATGACCGGAATTGTTCTCTGGCGGGGATCATGCTGACGCCGCATAATCTTGTGAAACTCATGGCCCGGGTTGAAGACGGGACTATCAGTAACCTTGCCGCCAAGGAAGTTTTAGCTGAAATTGTTGTTTTGGGTGTGGATGTGGATGAGGTGATACGGATTAAAGGTCTGGCACAGGTTTCGGATGATACCGTATTGATCAAAATTGTGGATGAGGTCCTTATGTCGAATGTGAAAGCGGTGGAAGAGATTCGGGCAGGAAAATCTGGAGTGACTGGTTTTCTCGTGGGGCAGGCCATGAAGAAAATGCAGGGGAAAGCAAATCCCAAGAAAATCAACGAAATCATAGCCAGGAGATTAGCCGATGGTTAGGAAGATATTCTTATTGTTTTTATTGATGTGCGGCATGACCGGGTTTGCTGTTGTCGGGCAGGCACAAATGGCTGTAACCACCAATGCGGTGGGGACGGTGGATGAAAATCGTAAGTCGGATAAAATTAAGACGCCTGTTGATCTTTATTCGCAGGTTGAACTTTTTGGTGTTGCCCTGACAAGGATTATGAATGATTATGTTGATGAGAAAAAACCAAAAGATGTTATTTATGGTGCTTTGTCAGGGATGCTGGCCGCGCTTGATCCTCACAGTCAATTTTTATCACCGGAAGATTATGAAGAACTTAAATCGGATACTGAAGGTAAATTCGGCGGCTTGGGAATCGAAATATCAATCCGGGATGGCCTGTTGACAGTTATTACGCCGATTGAAGATACGCCCGCGTGGAAAGCGGGGGTTCAGGCGGGAGATCGTATTGTCAAAATTGAGAAGGATATGACGCGTGATTTCACCCTTGATCAGGCGGTAAAAAGATTGCGCGGCGTACCAGGCAGTAAGATTCATATTACGATTATGCGTGAATCAGAATTTAAGATCCACGAATACGATATGGTCCGTGAGGTGATACATGTTAAGGATATCAAGGATGCGCATATCGTGACTGACAATATCGCTTATTTGAGGCTGGTTGAATTCCGTGAAGATTCTACGGAACAGTTGTTAAAGGAGCTTAACAAACTTAAAGATGCCGGGGCAACGGCGCTCATTTTAGATCTTCGTAATAATCCCGGTGGTTTGCTGCATGTGGCTATCCGCATCAGTGAGCTTTTTCTTCCTGCCGGTAAAGTTATTGTTTCGACCAAAGGGCGTGATGCTTCACAGAATATGGTCAGTACGTCGCATAACCAAAAAAATCAGTTTGTGGATTGGCCTATTGTCATCATGATTAACGAAGGGAGTGCTTCGGGGAGTGAAATTCTTGCCGGGGCTTTGAAAGATAACAAGCGCGCGGTGACGCTGGGGACAAAATCATTTGGTAAAGGTTCTGTGCAGTCTGTGATGCCGTTACCCGATGGTTCTGCCTTACGGCTGACAACGAGCAAGTATTTTACGCCTTCGGGCGCGTGTATCCATGAGATTGGGATTACTCCGGATATTGTTATTGAGCGAGCGCTGCCGGCAGAAGAAGGTGCTGAAGGATCGGCTTCAGATGTTGCCAAAGGTAAGGTTAAACAATCTCAAAAGAATGAAAAAAATGTTAAAAAGATTTTTGATTCCATCGCGGCAGATGCCGTCAATGATCCTAATGAAATGGAAAAGCAGAAGCGTGACGCAGAAATGAAGCAGCAGATGAAAAATGACAATCAGGTTCAGGCCGCGATCAATGTGATCAAGGGTATCCGTGTGTATAAGAAAAATTTGATTTCCGGGAATTAGTGGTGTATGGCGGCTTCAGGTAAAGGGAAAAAATCTTCATCGTGGCTTGTTGTGATCATATGGGTCATCGTGGCGTTCTTGTGCTTCCAGGGGTATTTATTATTTTCACGCCAGAATCGACTTCCTTTAATATCAGTTGTCCAGCAACCACAACGTCCGCCTGTTCTTAAGCCACCCGTGAAACCGGCTAAGCCTCTGAAGCCGCTACCAGCTGGCGTAACGGGTAGGATTGCGGTTATTCTTGATGACTGGGGGTATAATCGTAACCATTGCAAGTATTTATCCGAGTTTGATGCGCCGGTTACGCCTGCGATTATGCCGGATTTGCCCTATTCACGGGATGTGTTGCGGTGTGCCATGGAGGCGGGACAGGATGCGATGCTTCATTTGCCGATGGAACCTTATGTGGTACGTGAAAAATACCCACAGGGGTATATGTTGACTACGGCTATGCCTCAACGGGAGGTTCAGCGTTTATTAAATAAAGTACTTAATGAATTTAAGGGGATTGTTGGTGTTAATAATCATGAAGGCTCCAGGGGCACGGAGAGCCCTGAGCTCATGACAACGGTTATGGCGGAATTAAAAAATCGCGGTCTTTTCTTTGTTGACAGCCTCACGAGCGCCAAGAGTGTGTGCTCGCCGGTTGCGGCCCGTATCGGGGTTCTTTTCGCCCGCCGGAATATTTTTCTGGATAATCGTAACGACCGTGCGGCGATAGAACATCAATTTGAACTTGCGGCCAAGATTGCCAAAGAAAAAGGGTTTGTTGTTATTATCGGACATGACCGGGTGTTAACCATGCAGATTTTGACAGAGCAGATTCGTAAATTAAAGAGTCAGGGATACGTGTTTATGCGCGTTAAAGATTTTATTCAGGCGCGCCGTCCATGAATATTCTTGGGATAGAAACATCCTGTGATGAAACATCAGCGGCAGTTGTCCGTGACGGACGCGAAGTGCTTTCTAATGTTGTGGCCACGAGCCTGGAGGAACATCAGAAGTTCGGCGGAATCATTCCGGAAATAGCTTCACGCCGTCAGCTGGAGTATATTAATATCGTGACAGCAAAAGCTGTGGCAAACGCGGGGCTGTCCATGAAGGATATTGATGCTGTCGCGGTGACAAAAACTCCCGGGTTGATCGGGTCTCTTTTGGTCGGGCTCACTTTTGCCGGCGCTTTGTCGTATGCTTTAAGGAAGCCGCTGGTTCACGTCAATCACATCCATGCGCATATTTATGCCAATTATCTCGTTGAGCGCGGGTCGTTGAGCTTTGATCATATTTACGCTGATTTGCCATTGCCGGCGATTGGCCTTGTTGTGTCTGGCGGGCATTCCAGTCTTTTTTCAATCAGGGATTTCAGGCATTTCCGCGTGATAGGGCAAACCCGTGATGATGCAGCCGGTGAGGCGTATGACAAGGTCGCGCGCATCCTTGCTTTGGGTTATCCCGGCGGGCCTGTTATTGACAGGCTGGCGCGCAGCATTAAGTCCAATGATGTTGTTTTCCCTCGGGCAGAGCTTCCGGGGAGTGATGATTTTAGTTTCAGCGGCGTTAAGACGGCGGTTCTTTATCACACCCGCAAATATGCGGGTACCGACGGGTATTCTGTGCCTAAAGTCGCGGCGGCTTTTCAGGAGAGCGTGATTTCTGTGCTGGCGCAGAAAAGCATTGCCGCTTGCCGTTCAAGGAAGAGGTTTACGCTGCTGGTGGGAGGCGGTGTCGCTGCCAATACGTCGTTGCGGGAGCGTTTGACAGACTTAGGGGCAGCAGCGGGCATAAAGGTCAGTTTTCCTGCTGTATCACTGTGCATGGATAATGCGGCGATGGTAGCAGGCCTGGGGCATTTGCATATGCTTGGCATTGACGCGTAGGCACTCTTTTGTTAATCTGCTTGCTGTCATAAATGAGCGGCATTCCGAATAATATTGATATCACAAGGAGTAGTTATGGCTTTTGGTGAGAAGAAACCGGGCAAGTCGTCTGAACCGCCGCCTCTTAATGTTATTGAACTGAATGCCCAAATGAATGGTTCGCTTTCTTTTCAGGAGCCCGTTGATCTTCGTATTAATGGACATTTTAGAGGGAATCTGGATGTCAAGGGCGCGTTGACAGTCGGTGCCAGCGCTGATGTTGAAGCTGATATTACAGGAGATTATATTGTTGTTGCCGGGAAGGTGAAAGGAAAGATTTTTGCTTCACGCCTTTTGACATTGATGCCGACAGCCGTTTTGATCGGAGATATCCATGCGCCGAAATTGAATGTGGTTGAAGGCGCGCTTTTTCAAGGGGTATGCCGTATGGCGGTTGATGAGGTGGTGTCTTCTGAAGAAATTTTTGATTTAAAAGGGCTTTCTACTTATCTTGAGATTGAAGAGGGTGTTATTTTAGAACTTGTCAGAGCGGGGAAGATTCCTGTTACTAAAGATGGAGACCTGCTTAAGTTTGAGCGTGCCCAGATAGATCAGTGGGCCGCGGCGGGAACGACAAAATGATGAACAAACCGTATGTGACGGTGCGTGAAGCCGCGCAGATATTGAAGGTTTCAGAAGGCAAGCTGATGGAGCTTATTGACGGAAAGAAACTCCAGGCTTACCGTATTGCCGGCCAATATCTTCGTCTTAAACGGGCGGATGTCTTACAGGTTAAAGCTTCGGGGGATGTTGCTTCTGAAACGGTGAAATTCCCTTATACGGCAAGGGAGCGTTTGCGTGATTTTCTTTATTATAATGACGTTTATATTGCGGCTTTGATGGTTATTTTGGGTTTGCTTTATATTATTTTTTTTACACGTTATTAATTTCTTCCTTGAATTTCACGTTACTTTGTCTTATAATTCCGCAACATTTTTGCGGCTTAGCGCGGCTTGAGAGAATAATAGATTTTAATTTGTTTTGTTTACCGATTTAAATCCTGCCGCTGAATAAAGTGACAAGAAATTGGTTTAATTAATATTCTGCCGAGGTAGCTCAGTTGGTTTAGAGCGAGCGGTTCATACCCGCTAGGTCGAGAGTTCAAGTCTCTCCCTCGGCATTTTATTCTTTTCATCCTATGCAGTGTATTCCCCAATCTTTTTTATTTCCTATTCTTTATGAGTTAGTGTTAATTTTTCCGACGGGATTGATTAATTTGACAATTCATCAAATCGATGGTAATATTTGAAATTATGAATAATTTATTGGATAAGAATATAGTCCTCGTCGGATTTATGGCATGCGGGAAGACGTTCACGTCGCGTGAACTGGCTTCGCGTCTCGGGCGGGATCGGGTATCGACCGATGAGCTTATTGAAGTGCGAGAGGGCCGGGTGATCAAGGATATCTTTGCGCAATCGGGTGAGCCGTATTTCCGCAGGGTTGAACATGAGGTTGTTCAAGATTGTTCCGGGCGTCAAGGCCTTGTTATCGATTGCGGCGGCGGTGTGGCTGCCAATGAAGGGAATTTTAATGCCCTGAAAGCAACGGGCATCAGTTTTTATTTGTATGCTTCCCC
>JBAXBM010000105.1:0-7810 GCA_037141995.1 Candidatus Omnitrophota bacterium | reverse complement strand
AGGATCGAAGGGTGCAAGAACCCAAAGACAACCACCATTCTCCTCCGGGGGACCTCAGACTACCTCCTCGATGAACTCGAGCGTGCAGTCGTAGACGGCACCCGCGTAGTTATGGACACCATGGAAGATGCTAGTTTCGTGGTTGGAGGAGGGGCTGTCGAGACAGAACTCGTCCTGAGGATCCGCGATTATGCATCAACCGTCGGGGGACGGGTGCAACTCGCAATTGAGGCATATGCAGCTTCCTTTGAAGTTATCCCACTCACCCTCGCAGAGAACTCCGGGTATAATATGATTGATAAACTTGTCAACCTGAAAAATGCCCATGCAAAAGGGCAGAAAAATGCAGGCCTCAATGTTTATAACGGCGAAATAATTGACATGTTGAAAGAGGGAGTCATCGAACCTTCCCGCTCGAAGCGGCAGTCAATCCAGAGTTCGGCAGAGTCCGCAATCATGCTCATACGGGTGGATGACATGATGATTACCCAGTCAAGGCCGGGCGCAATGCCGGCTGTACCACCATCTTTGCGCTTTCGGGTCGCGAGGACCGCGAGTACATGAAGCGCTGGGATGTCCGGCCGGATTTTATTGTGGAGGATCTTTATGAAGCCGCAGAACTCATCATCTCCCGGGATACTGGTTATTCATGCCAGCGCGGGCGCCGGGCACCGCAAGGCCGCTGAAGCCCTTCAGCACGGGCTTGAAAAGCGCGGGATGCCTTCGGTCATCATTGATGCCCTGGATTACACCAATTGTTTTTTTCGTATCGCGTACACACGCGGGTATGAGTTCGCGGTTGGCAAAGTCCCCGTGTTATGGGCTTTTTTCTTTGCCTTGACAGATCAGCACTGGTTTCTTCCTGTATTCCGCGCGGTACGCCGTATTTATAACGGCTGCAACACGGGCCCCCTGGTTGAATTTATTAAAGCCGGAAATTTTCAACGCATCGTGGTCACGCATTTTCTTGCGGCCGAGGTGTGCGGGTATTTGCGGCGCACCGGGGCGATCACATCCCAGGTTGTGGTGGTTGTTACGGATTTTGATGTTCACAAAATATGGCTTATTCCCGGGGTTGATGCGTATTGCGTGGCGAGTGAATATACCAAAGGGCGCCTTTTGGCGCTGGGGGTTGAGGCTGATAAAATTCATGTGACCGGGATACCTCTTGATGAAAAATTCATCGGCCACCGGGACAGGAAGGATGTGCGCCGGCGGCTGGGGCTTGATCCCGGCGCGTTCACGGTTCTTGTGTCGACAAGTTCATTCGGTTTTGGCCCGATTGAAGCGTTGGCTGATTATTTCAACGGTATTCAGTTAATTGTTATTTGTGGCCATAATCTTCCTTTGCGCGCCCGCCTTGAAGGGAAGTCTAATCCCAAACACAAGATTTGCGGATTTGTTGATAATATGGAAGAAATGATGGCTGCCGCAGATGTTATGATCACCAAGCCCGGCGGGTTATCTGTGACAGAGGCGCTTGCCAATCATCTGCCAATGGTTTTTTTCAGTGTGATACCAGGGCAGGAGGCGGGGAATGTCCGAGTCCTGGCGGCGAACGGCATCGGCCTTAGCGGTTTGCCGTTAAGGGATATTGCTTCCGAGGTCCTGGGCCTTGCGGCGTCCCCGCTGGCGCTTTCGGAGGCGCGTGAAAAGACAAAAAAACTCGCGAAACCTGATTCTGTCCGCGATATTATTGCCTGGCTTTTATGAATTTTCCCGCCGTAGCGCAGGTTGTTTTCGGCCTGCCTGTTGAAGGCCCGTTTGATTATATTATCCCCGGGGACATGTCAGGTAAAATATTTCCCGGCGCGCGCGTCCTTGTGCGTTTTGCCGGAAAAAAGCGTTGCGGTGTTGTGGTGCGGCTGCTTCAAAAGACAGCGCATGACGGGAAACTGAGTGTTCTTATCAAGAACCTGGATGCAAGCCCTGTTTTTTCGCCGGCGTTCCTGAAGCTTGCAGATTGTTTCGCGGCGCGCTTTGCCTGTACTTCTGGAGAAGCCCTTGAAATATTCCTGCCGGCGTATTTGCGCGGGGCCAGACTGTTTGCCTGTGAGGCTTTCGATCAGCATTGGCCTGAGGACGCTGCCGGGGTAGATCTTGTTTTTGATAAAGGCCAGCAAAAGCGCTGGGATATTATCTTGCCGCGTATTACGGCTGTTCTGGGGGAAGGGCAGGGCGTGATCGTCATGATGCCGGATGCCTCCCGCTGCCATGATGTTTTGCCCAAAATTGGGCCTTTGCTGCCGGCGCCGGAGAGGGTGCTTCTGGCGGGGAGTACGCCAAAAGAGGAATATGGACGCTGGCTGGCTGTCCGTGAAGGCAAGATCCGCCTGGTGGCCGGATTTATATCCGCGGTGTTCGCGCCGGTGAGAAACCTCGGGCTTATTGTTGTGCTTGATGAAGAAAATGCGTTTTACCGGCATGAGCAGTCGCCATTTTTTCATGCGCGGGAAGCAGCCCTTGAGCGCGCGGCGGTTGAAGGATGTGCTGTGATATGTGTGTCAAGTGCGCCCTCCGTTGAGATGTGGCACCGGGTTGAGAAGAAGTCGGCGCGGTTGATTCTGCTGGAGCAGGAGCTTCCGCCCGTAAAATTCCTTGACCTGACAAATTTTAAGATGAGAAAAGGCATGTTTATTTCTCTCGGCCTGCGGCATCATATTGAGGCGGCGCTGAAGGAAAAACGGCAAATTTTGCTTTATATCCAGGCCGCGCGCGGGGTGGGCGGAGTATGCGCGGAGGTTAAAAAGATATTTCCCGGCGCGCGTGTGACGGGGTATGACCGCGCATCGACCGCGCTGGCAGAAGACTTTGATATTCTTGTGGCCACGCAGTCTGTTTTTCGTCATCGGGCCGTCTTAAAAGTGGCGGTAGCTGTTGTTCTTGATATTGACTGGGAGTTTCATAAGCATGATATTCAGGCGGCGCACAGTGCTTTTGCGCTGGTTCAGCATTTGCGGCAGATGGTCCACGCGTATGTCCTCCTGCAAACCAGGAATGCCGCCGATACGTTCCTGCATACGCTGGCTTCGGCGGACGGCGTTGATTTTTATCGTCAGGAACTTTTACTGAGGAGCGAAATGGGGGTGCCGCCGTTTAGAGCTCAGGCATCTATCGTGATCCGTTCGGAAGATCCGGCGCTTGCTTGCGCGGAAGCCAAAAGATTGTATGATATGCTCATACATATTTTGCCGGATGAGGTTACGGTGCTTGATCCGGAAGAGGACCGTTCAGCGCTGGTGCGGGGAAAATTTCGTTATTGTTTTCTGGTGCAGGGGGCTGCGCGTGCGCCGGTAGTGGCAGTGGCAAGGCAGGCCGTGCGGATGTTCAGGCCTAAGAAAGACACGGTTGTAACTGTGAGTATGGATTGATATTATGCGGATTGTATTTTTTGGCTGTGATGATTTCGCGGCGATAAATCTTGAGCATCTGATTGATGAGGGGCACCGAGTTGTGGGTGTGGTAACCCAGCCGGACAGGCCGCATGGGCGGGGTATGCGCATGGCGTATGCTCCGACAAAGCAGATTGCCCTGGCGCAGGGGATCCCTGTATTTCAGCCGGATTCGTTGAAGAACCCTGTCCTGGTGGATCGGCTGAGGTGGTTTCACGCGGATCTGTTTGTGGTGATTGCTTACGGAAAATTCCTGCCGCAGGCAGTTCTTGACCTTCCGTTAAAGGGCTGCATCAATGTGCATGCGTCATTGCTGCCCAAGTACCGCGGGGCGGCGCCTATTAACTGGGCGATTTTGCATGGCGAGGTTGAGACCGGCGTGAGCATCATGCAGATGGACGCGGGGATGGATACCGGAGCTGTCATAGCCCGCGTTGCGTGCCCGATCCCTGATGACATGACATCGGTTGCCTTGCGCTTAAAGCTGGCAGACATGGGGACCAGGCTTTTGGTGGAAACGCTGGTTAAGATCGCGGCTGGGACACACACCGTGACGCCCCAGGATCATGACCGTTCGAGTTACGCGCCCAAGATGCACAAGGATCTTGGTCATATCCGCTGGGATCGTCCGGCTAAAGAGATTCATGACCTGGTCCGCGGCCTTCAGCCGTGGCCTGGTGCGTTTACATTCTGGCGTACGAACCGGCTCAAGGTCCTTGATGCCTCTGCGGCCGCAGCCCTTGTCCAGGGCAAGCCGGGGGAAATTGTCGAACTTCACAAGGATGGTTTTTATGTCCAGGCCGCTGATCGCGCCGTGCTGGTCAGGCGTGTCCATCCGGCGTCTTCCCATGCCATGGACGCCCGTTCTTTCCTTGCCGGCCATAAACTTGCCATCGGTGAGATCCTGGGGTGATTCTGATAAATCGACAATGGGTATGCAGAATAAAAGTTGGGAACAATATCTTAAAAGTTATGAATTGGCTCGGGATAGCAGCCAGGCTTCTGTTGACGCATCTTCGAAAACCGGCGGTATTGACCTCAATGCCGGGTTGATGGCGCTGGATGTTGTCAAGCAGGGTAAGGGCGTGGATATGCGTGTTGATCCGGTGATGATCGCGGAATTTAAGAGAGGGGATTTTACAGGCGTGCAGGGCGTTATCCTGCGCATTGTCCCGATTGCCAGCCTTCCGGGCTTGCTGGGGCTTGAGGAAAATGCTTCAGGAGAGGGATCGGTGTAGATGTGTTTTGATTGGTCGCTGCCTGCCGCTTGATTGCACCTGTATGTTAATTCCCTTGCGTGATAAAGTTTTATTGTTAATATATGTTTTTATTTACCGTTATTTTTTATTAACAGGCAGGGGTTTATGCAATACGACATCCGGGGCAACAAGATTATCCTTCATATCCACGACCGTATCTGTGAGACGGAAGAAGAAGTCCTTTCCAGTGAACTTTTTACCGGGATTGTTACGACGGGGATGGAAAAACTGGTCAAGCGCCGTTCAATCCTGCTGGATGTTTTCGGCAAGAAGGATATCGCCAAGGGTGATATTGACGATCTGATCGCGACTTTCAAGTTTTTGGTCAAGATGCCGGCAAGCCTTGTGCCGAATGTGGTTCCGGCGGCGGCAGTTTTATTGAGAGAACCGTCACGTTTCAATGACTTGATTGAATATTTGTATAATTACTGGCGCAGTTTTGACCGCTTTATTATTTCTGACTCCAAGGGGCGGGATTGGGACAAGCGGCCTTACCGTACATTTAACGCGACCGTCGGTCAGTTAACGAATCTTGTGCGGGGGATTTACCGCGACATTCAGGAAAACGTGACGGGCCAGCATCCGCGCATTTACCGTCAGGTTGCGGCCGGGGCTGAAGTTTCGACAATTGCCGTTACCCGGAAAGTGCCTTTTTTAAGTGCGGAATATGAGGTTCTGAATAAGGTTCCGATGATGCGGCAGATGCTGATTTATCCGCCGCTGATCCTGACGCCGCCGATGAACCGGCGTTCTGGCCGTTTTGAACGCGTGAGTGATAACCCATTGAAGGGCATTGACTTTAACGCGCGAGAATGGCTGTGTTATCCCGCCAAGGTCGGGACCCTGGTGATCTTTATTTATTTTCATCATGATTTCGCCGAGCTCGGGCATGCGCTGTGCAACCTGTTTGAAATGGCTGATGACGATGATCTCGGCCGCACACCGGATGCTGTATTTGCTTATGGCGTTCCTTCCGCGGCGCTTTCGAGGTTCCCTTCCAGTCAGATCTTTTTTGATGATGCTCAGGCCGGGATGCTTGTCGGTGCGGTGCCGTTATTGCCTGAATTTGGTTATTTCGGTTATTTGAAGAAGATGGCCCTGACGCTCCACAATGTGATCATGATGAAGCGAGGGGTGCTGCCTTTTCATGGCGCTTTGGTGCGTCTTATTCTTAAAGGCGACCTTGACCGCACGATTTTATTTATCGGCGATACCGGGGCGGGAAAATCCGAAACACTTGAAGCTTTCCGCTCGATCGGAGAGGAAGAGATTCAGGACCTTATTGTGATCGCTGATGATATGGGGTCTATTCAGATATCTCCTTCCGGGGACGTATTAGGTTACGGGACAGAGATCGGTGCTTTCCTGCGGCTGGATGACCTTCAGCCGGGGTACGCGCTCGGGCAGATTGACCGTGCCATTATCATGAACGCGAACCAGGTGAACGCGCGCATCATTATCCCTGTGACCACGTTTGATCAGCTGATCAAAGGGCAGAAGATTGATTTTGTCCTGTATGTGAATAATTATGATGCCATTGATGATGATCATCCGATCATTGAGCGTTTTGTTGATTCTGAAAAAGCAATTGCTGTTTTTCGTGAAGGGACGGCGATGAGCAAAGGGACGACCACTACAACCGGGCTGGTGCATTCTTATTTTGCCAATGTGTTCGGGCCTGCCCAGTATAAGGATGTTCATGACCCGCTGGCAAAGAAGTATTTTGGTGAATTTTTCCGCCGGAATGTGTTTGTCGGGCAAATGCGTACCCGCCTGGGGCTCGCGGGATGGGAACGCAAGGGGCCTGAAGAAGCCGCGCGAGAACTGTTGAAGGTTGTCCAGGCCAAAGCCTGATGCGGGGGTGATGGCTGGATCGGAACTGGCGGCAGTCTTTGATAACATGTCAAAGAGTGCCGCCGGTTTTTTAATTTATTCCCGTTATTCCTGTGATGCCTTGCGGTTTCTTTGGGAGATATGGTATCCTTTTAAAGGATTCTTCATTCTCACGATAAATATAATAAGAAGACGGGCTGTCTTGTTTAAGAGAAAGACAAAATGCATGCGGTATCAACCTTTTTTGCGTCAATCTGTTGCATCCCGGGTTATTGCCGGTTTTGTTCTGGCCAATTTCATTTTGGTGTCTGTGATTCCGTCTAAAGTTATGGCGCAGGGGCTTAACCTTCCGGTACCGGGGGCGATGGTGGCGCCGAGTGCTGTTTTTACCCCGGTCATTTCCCGGGGGCTTAAAGTTCATCTTGAGAATCCACTTGTGTTTGACTTTATTATGGATACCGGCAATTCGGAACTTGCGGTTGACGGGGAAGCTTTTAAGTTGGAATCCGTTAAGCTTATCAAGTATTTTCTTGCTTCACTGACGGTTAAGGCTGATGACCAGTGGGTGAATCTGTCACCGTATGAAAAAGACCGCATTATCCCCGAAGATCTGGGCAGGACGGAATTGGGCCGCGATATGCTGGCGCAGGATTATATCCTCAAGCAGTTGACCGCGTCCCTGGTTTATCCCGAGAAGGGGCTGGGCAAGGAATTTTGGGCTAAAATCTACGAAAAAGCCCAGGCACAGTTTGGCACGATCGATATCCCGGTGGATACCTTCAACAAAGTCTGGATCACCGCTGATAAAGCCAAGGTCCTGGAACGCAACAACACCGCCTATGTCACCGACGCCCATTTGAAAGTCATGCTGGAATCCGATTATGTAGCTGCCCAATATGTATCCCCATCCTTGCCTCGTCTCAATACCCCCGCCCAAGACATCGCCAAACAAGTCATGCGCGAGGTCATCATCCCCCAGATCGAACAAGAGGTCAATGAAGGCAAAAATTTCACTCAGCTCCGCCAGATTTTCTACGCCATGATCCTGTCCACCTGGTACAAACGCGCCTTGAAAGATGCCCTGCTGAATCAGGTTTATACCAACAAATCAAAGCTCGGTGGTGTTACAAATGACGACCCTGCCGTCAAGGAAAAGATCTACGCCCAATACCTCGACGCTTACCGCAAGGGGGTGTTCAACTACATCAAAGAAGAATCTCAAGCTTCTGGCGAAACCATCCCGCGCAAGTATTTCTCGGGGGGAAATAAGATGCGGGAAGGTGTTGAGAATGCGATGGTGGTGGATCATGCAGGAAAGACTGTTCC
>JBAXBM010000104.1:0-7832 GCA_037141995.1 Candidatus Omnitrophota bacterium | reverse complement strand
GTTTTTTAAGTTCTTCAAGTGCATTCATTTCTTTCACCTCTGCACTGAAAGTATATATTGTTTTGCCAAGTATTGCAACAAATTTGATTTAGAATTCATGCAACTCAAGTCAAAAAAAACAGGAGTTGCCACAAGGACAACCCCGCCGGTCACTGCAATTCTTTTAACCCCAATTCATCCAGGACCCAGTCCAGACTGACCGAAAAACCACGATCTTTATTAATACCATCAATGCCATGAATATGGCCTTTCATCAACTCTATCAAACGCGCACGCATCTTGGCGCTTTTCGCGGCCTTCCGGGGCGTCATGCCATCCAACGCCGGGATCGGATCATTCAGAAACCGTTCATAATGTTTACGGTAATGCTCTGTTATCATTTTTTCTTCGATTTCACGAGGGATCGCTGTATTTTTCTTTACCGCATCTCCATCATTCTCATCATCACCCAAAGACTTCTCCCTGGCTCGTTGCGCCATCTGCTTGGCCAGATCAACCACTGATTCACGGCTTAATGCCAACGAATCGCCCCAATACCGCTCTACCATCTCTTTAGCAAAACCAGACTTGAGCTTGGACATCGTCTGGACAAGCATTTCCTTTTCCCCTAAGAATACCCGCCCAAGAATGCCGATCATCTCATCCCCTTCATCATGATGAAAGGAAGAAAGCATCTTCTTTTCAATAACCTTTGATTCTCCCTGCCGGAACCAATCGTACTCCACCGCCGGCCAAGGCGCTTCGCTCTTTCCAACAGCCTCAACAAGCCGGAAGTCCGGCTTCGCATCCAAAACCTTCTTCACATCTTCCCGCTTGCCCTTGATCTCATAAAACGCCTTGCATACATGAACATCCATCGCATTCAACATCCTTTGATGCCTCCTGGATGATTCGCTGCAAATAAAACGTCCATATTTACCAAAATTCCTGGCGATCAATTCATTGCGCGAAACACCGTCGCGCCCTTTCTGGACATCCATTGATATCTTATCCTGCAAAACACCCTCGATCCCTTCCGGCACACCCAAAAGGCCACCTGCCGGACGGCTGAAATGCGGATAATCCGCGATCCACATCCAAATGCGCGAAAAGCGTACAAGACTACTGGCCAAACTGCGATCAAGCATGAGAAATATCCCGCGCTCCGGCTTTAACAGATCCAGGCACTCCATGGCCTGATGATCCAAGATCTTCTGGATCTCAACTAATGCCGGCCCTGAGCCAAACCGGCATTCCATCATAGCGATCTCATCACTATTAAGGCCAGCCCACCCCTCCTCACGCCATAACGCCGCAACTGTTTTTCCGTTCTTAAAGGGCTTGGTAAAGAACACATAATACATAGCCGCAGCAGCCCCCACATCCAGTGCATGCTGCGCACCCTCCTCATACATCATCTCCCGGATTATTTTTTCAAACTGCCCCTCATCATAATAATGACTCCGATATTCCATCATCTTCCTACTCAAGGCTGAATCAATGCGTAACCACCCATCATAATTGGCCAGACTAAACGGGTTGAACCGGCAATCCGCCGCACACTTGATCGCACTGTTGCGCTTACTTCCACAGCAAGGCCCACAAATAGACGCGCCAAGCGCCGGACAATCAGCCCGTCCGCGGGAAGAGCAAAGAGAACATGAATTTTTCATGACACCAACCTATGATTACACCGCATACCCCATCCTGATCAAAAGGACCCAGAATGACCTAGCCCCAACGGCTTATTTGTCTTTACTCTGCCCGATCTGCTTAACTGCGCGATCGAAATCACTTTCAAACAAACGGTCTTGAATAACGCTGTATCTCTCAAATTCTTTCTCGGCAAACGCCTTGGCGATCTCCGCGCTGACCTTGCCCGGATTATCCAAAACCTCACGCTCGTTAAACCGCAGAAATGCATCCAGCTTCTTGATCCAATCCTTCATGTACATCACAGCCCTGTTAGTGGCCTGCAATTCCGCATAGTCCAGATACATCGTAACAATGCGGTTCAACGCGTTTAACTCCTTTTCATCAAGATAATTCTTCGCAACCGCGACATCATCCTTACGAATACGGCTCCGGGGAGAATTTTTCCATGATGTCAGCCCCATATTGGGCTTGGCGCTGTCGGCGCGGGAAGAAATAATCTCCGCGGCAGTCTGACGGCTGATCGCCCAATGCAATTTATTCTGAACCGTGGCAAAAAACCGTTTTGTTTCTTCTCTGTCTTTATCGTAGTCAGCGCTGCACTGCGAGTAAATATCCGTGATCTTTTGATAAAACCGGCGCTCACTGGAACGGATATCACGAATGCGCGCCAGTTGTTCTTCAAAATAGTCCTTACCAAAGATGTTGTTGGGATTTTTCAAGCGCTCATCATCCATGGTGAAACCCTTGATGATGTATTCTTTCAAACGCTCGGTCGCCCAGATGCGGAACAAAGTGGCCTGCCGGGAATTTACTCGGTAGCCCACGGATAAAATAGCATCCAGATTATAGAACTCTACCTGCCGGGTCACCTCTCTTGCGCCTTCGTTCTGAACTTGTGCAATTTTTGCACAAGTTGCTTCTTTCCCTAATTCACCTTCCTCATAAATATTTTGCAGATGTTTTGTAATAACACTTCGATCTACACCGAACAAGTCAGCAATTCTGCCCTGCGTCAGCCAGACATTCTCATTCCGCAAGAATATTTCAACCTTCACCTTACCGTTAGGCGTGGTGTAAAGGAGAAACTCCGTAAAACTGTTGTTAGGAACAAGCGCGTTCTTCTTTTTCTTCATATTTAACCCTGTCTTTTCTCTATAATTTATACAAGGCGCTATTGTTGCTTAATATGCTTTTGCAAGCGCAATAAGCGTCTGATTTCCCAAGTCTGTAAAACCAAATTGATTTTGATCGCTCCCTATCACTCGCAAACAGTTAACTTGACAAAGCTGTTGTAACGCATCAGGCCATTGCCCATCCTTAAACTCTTTGTCATTTGTTCTTATTATTGTTTCAGTTGGCGAACATATTTTTGTAATCACGTTATTGACATCGTGGGATGCTTCGATCAACAATGTTTTAGCCTCATCCATTAAGATAGGAATTCTACCATCCAAAGGAACCGCGACATTTTCGATTATTGGGAGAGAAGTTTCAACCTTGTCTTTCCTAAATATCCTGTGTTTAATTACTATTATTTGGAGGTGCTTTTCAAACTGCTCCCGCAAGTCCTGTGGGGTCTTGTAGGTCCACCTCAAACCAAGCGTCTTACAAGTTTCTTCGTACGCAGCTACTTGTGCAATCTGATCTGGATCAGTTCCGCCGCGTCGTTCAGAAAAATACACCATCGCAGGCTTAAATAAAAGTCGATGTGTTTCTATCTCTTCCACAGTACCGCTAATCGCCTCTCCCGTTGGGCTTCCAATTCGAGACCCAAATATTCCCACCAACAAATCAGCATTATGTAGAATCTGCCCGTTCAATATTGCCTGCGGACGTCCTTCAAGCACTGGAGCGGAGTGCGTCTCCCAACCGACAGGGAGCAAAACTATCTTTTCTCTCTCGGAATGAATATAATTCCAAGCAATAATTGCTTCACGAATAAGCGTTCTTTCCTCTCCGACATCGGAAGGCGACGCGATTATTACATTATAAACATGCGCATCATATGACATAATTATGCTCAACCCTTACCGGGAATGGAAATAGTTATCTTCATCTTCCTTGTGTTCCTGAATGAGCTTTTGTACAACGTCCAAGCATTGGTCCAGAGCGGTTCTTAACTTACCCAAGGGAGCCGTGTCTTTTAATTCCTCGAAAATTCTCTTTTTTTCCAAGAATGCCGGAGGCGTCTGCCCCACAGATGAATTCCATCCTTCCTCTGGGTAAATTCTATTTTTTAGAATGACAGCCATGTCATCCTCAAAACCAAACTCACTACTTGCTTTGATAGCGTCCTGAAAGATCACCTGAGTTTTAGCAATTAAAGGCAACATCGCTAAACAGGTCAGCAACTTTTTAAATTCGCCTTTGTTGTTAAAACCACTCTTAACTTGGTTGAAAAGAAGCTCACCGGATTGATCCTCAAGGGATAGAAATTGTTTAAAAACTTCCTCGACACTCAACTTGCCAACCCCCTCGTATTTCTGATCCCAGTTCAACAGCCTTTCAATTGCGAGCAAATAGTCAGCTCTTGTTTTTACAAATTTCTTTAATTCAATCTGGTCTCGATGCGCGACAGCCTGATATTGCGAATATGAATTAATCGCTTCTTCTTTCTCTAGGCGCGCTTCTATGAGATCCATTAAATCTTTTGTGTTTGTTATTAGATAGGAAATAATTTCACGGTCGTGATAGCTCAGCTCTTTTCGCTCTAAAATAATCTGGCGAAGCCTGGCTGAAGTGAGATTAAGAAATCGCTCTCGGTATTCAGGCGTCCGATTATGAAGGATGAACCCAATTTCATCGGTCAGCGCCTCTTCAGCTTTTTCTTCAAGCCCGTTCAAAGAAACGGCCAAAGCATCTGCCATCTCTTCGGGAGAAAATTTGTCACCGATAAAACGTAGTTTATGAACGATTAAAAAATTGAGGTCCTTGTTACCCTTTAGAGCCAATTCCTTTATAAGCTTGAGTTTATCAATGGGAAGGTTGTACGTGAGCAGGTCGAGAGCAATTTTTACCTCGTCCCAATTGTAAACAACCGAAAACAGAGTTTTATTGATTATTCCTACTGCCAGATCAGGAAAATGACTTGCGAGCTCATAAGAAATTGTATACTTAAACAAAATTGGGACCTTACCCCAAGCATCCGCATTTTCCCAAATCTCTTTGAAAATCGCTGGATTCGCCGCCACCCATGCTCTTAAAAACAATGCGTTGGCTGAATTAATTTGCACGGATTCACATAATTGGTTAAAGAACGATAGTATTCGCTCAGTTGAGGAATATTTTGTGTCAAGGTACTTGGCATCTTCAACAAAATCCTTAACTTCAAGATGCCATTTTCTTTCCATCAAATTATCTACGGCCCAATGCCATCTATTTTCTATGGGGGCTTCGGATAATTTCTTCTCTAGGCCCTCCTTCATGCGCAAATCCCAACGGGATGTGTAATATCTGATAAGACGATATTCAGGATCGTGCGGAAACTTACTGAAAAAGCCAATTATTTCTTCATCTGGAACTTCCTGCCGTGCCCACCAAGCAAAGCACCAATCCTCATATGCGCTGAGGACTCCCCAATTTTCTTCTTTCTCAATCAGCCCATTCGACTGAACGAATTTGACAAAGCCCCGTTTTTCTTCTTGGATTCTTTCCGTCAACGGTATTTTGCCTACACTGTGGCCCATATGGGTACGGCCAATATCCTCGATTACATCAATTGCTTCCTTACGAACCGACGGCCTTGCGTCAACTAACATTTTCTTTAGGATCTCGATTGCGGCATCTCTCATTGTTATTACCGCAGGCAATACCTTTAAAAGTCGACTGCCGATTGTCATCCCCCCGTATGTGCTCTCAGTATATTCGTGAGTTCCAGCTAGAATCTCTCCTAAAGCGGCCTTTAACAATTCTGTTTCACCAGCACTAATATCACCGGCTAGACTTTCCGAAAGAGCACTCAATGTTGGTAGGACTTGGCTTTCGATTTGGTTATGTATGGGAGACACAGCGCTCTTTATAAGGCTGTTCGGCTTGTAATTATCATACATCCCCAATTTAGCCTTTTCTTTCAACGTACATATAATGCGGACAATCTTTTCTCGACTACAACCGCTGTGGATCAAACTTAAAATCACTGGCCCAAACTTATCCGTGGATAAATTGGGATCCGACAAGAAAACCCATACCAAATCAACAGCCCTATCAACTGCCACACTGCTTATTTCCTGAAGGTTATCCAGAATATGAATCTTTTGATATTCATCATACTTTTCAGCATTAACGATCCAATTGGCGATGACATCTTCAATAACTGGTTTCAGGCAAGAGTCATCGCCATATTTTAAAGTAGCCCCAAGGTTACAGAATATGTTTTTGGAATGACTGTCAAACCAGTACAAAAAACAAACCCTTCGCTCCTCTTCACCCAACGAATTCATCTTCTCTAAAAGAAAAACATCTCCAACCATATCGGGTATAAACCTGATCAGGCTTCCTATCTTTCGAAGAGTCTTGCTTTCGACCAGCGCATCGAGAACACTCTTTAGTTGTTCCGTCGACATATCCAATTTTTGTGAGATTTTTAGGATGGTATTTTGATCGAAGATATTTATAGGGCTAATTAAGCTAAGATGTAGCAGCAGCTTCTCGGCATCAATTGAAGTCGAAGACAAAACCCTTTTTGTATCGCGGATTAACGACTGTAATATGGCTTGCCTCAATAATTCAAAATCTGTTTTTGGAGTGCGTTTTAAAAATTGCGCCAACTTGACAATGAAAAAAGGATTTGGGTATCTACGGACTATCAGCTCTTCATTCTCAACAGTATCTTTCCCTACAATTCTTCTTAGTAAAAGCTTTAACTCATCCCATGTCCATTGTGGTATTTCACTAACGACCATTTGAGGCCTGTAGCCTTGGCCCGTTATTAAGTCCTTTAAGATTGATAGTCCAGACGTCCTCAAAGACATGACCAACTTTATATCAATTCCTGACTTCATAGTGCATGACAGTACATCTTTTATGTCATCCACTCGATCAGCATCGTCTAAGACGAGAGTATACTTGTGTTTCACCTCGGGAACTTCTCGAACCCCCAATTCATCTCCAAAGGCCTCTTTCACCTCTCGAACACCATCTCGAATGAACCATACCTCTCTATTAAGACCGTAAGTATTTGATGCCCTCGCCAGCTCTCTCAAGAAATGGCTCTTCCCGTATCCACCAGGGGAATGAATGACAAATATTTTCTGAGCGTCATTAGCAATGAACGATCGAAATTCTTCAACTCGCCCACTAATACTGCCAATTTCTATGCTTAAGCTCTCTTCACTATCTATCAGGTCGTTATCTGAAGTCTCAAAGTATGTTGTGGTCGGAACGAAAAGAGGTATCGAGGGGCTATTGAAAAAATATTGCCTGAGGAAGGGCTGTCTCTCGATCTTTACTGAAAGGGCTTCTCGAGGCCAAACGAACAGTTCGAAATTCTTGTCAGTATTTAACTCTTGAAGTTGTTGAACGTAGGGAACGCTTAGCTCAGCATTTGTTGCGATAATCAGATGCGTCGCCCCGTTCCTCTTGGCCTTGTCCAACTCTTTCTTAACTTCCCCCCTCAAATATTCAAATGCTTCTTTATTGGAATGCTTAGTGTATTTCGACTGTATGCAAATCCGACCCGATAATCCTTCATCTACATATTGAGTAGTGTAGGCATCATACCCACCGTCAGGGCCAATGTAGGGACTTGACGGCAAGAATCCCGGAGTTCGGCACTCCAATGACCCAAGATGACTTATTAAACGTTGAAATATCTTATCGTTATCAATCCTTGACCAATCTAACACACGCCCTCTCAATCATTCTTTTAATACTAATTTCGCTGTTTATCGATGCACATTTCACGTAACTTTATAACTACTGCACGCAAACCTCGCGTAATCTTTGTGCAACATTTACACTCCCAAACAATAATGACTTTCCACCCTGCCTTTTTAAGATCCCTTTTTACAATGAAAAACCTATCAATATTATCTTTAAACTTGGCATCCCAAAATTGCTTCCTAGTCTTAGGAGTATACGCATACTTGCATCCCTTATGCCGATGCCAAAAACAGCCATGCACAAATACAACCGTCTTATACTTCGGCAATACGATATCAGGCTTTCCAGGCAGACTTTTAGAATGCAATCGAAATCTG
>JBAXBM010000103.1:0-7889 GCA_037141995.1 Candidatus Omnitrophota bacterium | reverse complement strand
ACCATCTAAGATAACACCAGTGTCCCGGCCAATGTTGTTATGCAGAAAAATCAGCTTGGCAATCGCTTTATCTACGGGAATACGCACACGAAGCTTCTTCTAGCATTTTAGTGACCAAAAAAAGAAATAACGAACGTTGATAGAAAAACAAGCACTCCAAAAGAAAGTGCCGCAGCAGCAACCCCCAACACTACCAAATTAGAAACGTGTGCGGGATACTTTGACATCACCACTGGATTCATCTGAAAATATAAATTTACTTCTGAGGCGAAGTTTCTTAATAATCCTTTATTCCGCAGGCCTAACACCCTAACGACACAAACCCCCGCCGTTCCCCACCCGCCAAATGAAGATGAAATAATTCCACCTTCAGATAATTTATAGCTCCCCGAAACATCTTCGTGCTTGATATTAAGTTTCATTAAAGCATGCGTCAAAGCAGCATTTGTTGATTCTTCTGTACCACCAAAAACATAATACGTTTTAAATTGAAGCGAGGCGAGCCCGGATAATACAGCAATCACAATTAGCTCTATATACTCTTTTGTTTGCATCTTGCCTGAAATAAACAACGGAGCCATACAGAACAGCGCCCCAATGAAGACAGCCCATCTTATAGAAAACATAAACGGCCTCTTGATCCTGAATACCCACATTCCCGAACACGAAGACAATAACATTACAAAATATACATAAAATTTTGCAATTTGAATGTTGTCCCTATGGCTTTCCTTTCCGTACAGAAAAGAATCAAACACCTTGCTTCCTATGATCAAGTTTGAATTATTTTATCGACCATTGAAACAAATTTCTTCGAGACCACTCTATTACTAGACATAGAAAAATATATCATAAGAAAAAGACACGCCTGCCCAAAGTTTCTCGACAAGATAACGGATGGCAACGCATTACCCCAGAATAATGGTAAAATTGACAATATAAAACTTGCGACCGCACCCCATAACATGACAATTTCAACGATGAATAACGAGGGGAGATTGGCTAACTTTCTCCTCTGTTCCAAAAACTTGATTTCTTCAGCTGTTAATTTATCCAATCCCATAGCGCCCCTCCTGATCTTTAATAATCGCTGCCCTCAGCCCTTCAATGGCCATGAAATAAGATGTGTACGGCACAATCCAGGTTCAACACGCTTCGTCAAACGCTTCCTTACCGCCGCAAACAACCACAATCAACAATCCCGCCGTCAAAATAACCGCGAAAACGCTACCCATAGCCACAACCATCCCTATGATGGCCGAAGCGCTAAAACCAACAACAGTACGCAAGATAAGAAAGGCGATATCCAAACCTGCCACCCAATAGAAAGCAACAATCCCGACCCGCTTCAAGCGCAGTAAATTGATCCCTGAAAAAATAAAGCCGAACGCCAATAATAGCGCCATGGCCCCGGAAACAAGACACCAGCTGTCAAACCAAGCCGGAATACGGCTCATCGTGTCAATCATTTTCAACGTTTGATCCTTCAAATACTGAGACTGCCCTTGATACCCCTCGGCCATCTGCCTCTTTAATTGAGGGATCATTATCTCTTTCTGCATGGCGATCATTTTGGGAAAACTCAATGTCTGCACGGCCCCGATGGCTCCAAAACATCCCATAACAATAACCATGATCCCGACAACATTGACCCAAACTTGTTTTTTCATTCACATCTCCCTCATTTAATAAGTTCAACCACAACAGCTGTACCGTAGCAAAGGACCTCCGCAACCCCAGGCATCACCTCATTGGCGTCATAACGAATACCCAGGACTGCGTTAGCACCGCTGCCTTCAGCGTGGTTCAGCATCATTTCAAAAGCATCATGGCGCGCCTTTTCGCACAAACTTGTGTAGAGCGTTATATTCCCGCCAAAGATCGTCTGCAACCCAGCACCCAGTGTACCGATAATAGACCGTGAACGGACAATAATCCCCCGCGTAACGCCCAGTGTCTTTACGACACGGAACCCTTCAAGTGTAAATGTCGTTGTTGTCATCGCATGATTCATACGCCGTCCTTTCATGATTTAATTAAACCGGCACGCCCGAATGGATAATAAATTCTTTCAACCTTCCCAACAATCATTTTTCGATCAAGAAACCCCACATACCGGCTGTCTTTACTTGTTGCCGTATGGTCTCCCAGCAAGAAATAATTGTTTTCCGGGATACGCACCTGGCCGCCGGCTTTTACAAACTCACCTTGATTTGAGTACTTAAACCCCAACGGCATGGCCACAATCTGCCCGTTAATCAGAACACCCCCCTCCCTGATTTCCAATGTTTCACCCGGCAGCCCAACGATGCGATGAAGATGTATCTTAGACAAGTTATCCGGCCCAACATAGGCAACAACATCCCACCGCTGCGGATCAGCATGCTTATAAATACTTTTATTGACTAAAACCCTGTCCCCTTCCACTAAAGTCGGCGCCATGGCACCCGCTGTGATGCGAAAAGATTGAAAATAATACGTCCTTATAACGGCAGAAATAACTACAGCAAAAATTATAAAGATAAAAACTCTTAAACCCGCGCTCATATTTCCTCCTGTCGATATATTCCGCTATAGAGCACCGCTATTCATACCCACCCTGTTGATGTCAGCATCGCATCCCATCAAGCATCCCTTCATGGCGTACATGGACCCACATATTGCCCGCTGATCTTTGATATTGAATGCAGCGCTTGATTCATAAAACGCGCGTCACTGATCATCTCGCCTTCCATAACATCCCCGTTAAACGTCAGAGACCCCGTTGTCTCGGAAGCCGTTTGACTATTGCCGCAAGTCATCTTAAAATGAACAACATTGCCGTTGATCTCATGCGTTTCCTGACAATATTCACTCATGGAAAATGGAATTGGCGCTTGCTGTGTGAGGCACTGGGCAATGGTCATAGACATGCTCTGGAAGTCTATGCTTTGAAGCTCCATCCCTCGCTTCTTAAATACCTCTTTCATTGTCTTGTCCATCATCTGTTTCATTTCAGGCGTCATGTTCTCCATCATCTTCAGATTGGCAGCATATTCAGGTGGAATATCTCCGGTTTTGTATGACGACGTGATAGACCACTTGCCCGCCTTAATCCCTTCTGCTCTCGCTGACATCATGAAAACAGACATGAATAGTGATACGCATGCCATTGCTGAAATTAATTTCTTCATCGTCATCCTTTGGTATCTTCCACCGTTCTATTAAAAACTTTAGCTTTCAACCCGCAAGGCACATGTTTTTAAATGAAATCCTGAATTTTTCAAATCAAAATCCTTTCTTACACATGTCTTTTATAAAACTTTTAAGACTACAACCCACTCCTTCCAACACTTATTTTTTCTTTGGCCCATTTAAATTTTGCCAAAAAGAAAGTGACCAGCAAGATAAAAACAAGTATTAACCATCCTCCAAACCTATCCCGGTCTAAAAGATATTGATCATACGTATGCCAAACAGAAGTCCTCGTCGATGAATTAAACATATTCTTTGTTTTAAGCATAATCACAAGAGACTCCCAGATTGGAACGGCAGCCCAGATTGAACTGAACATAATCAGCAGCCTTCCCTGGGCATTTCCTTTGCGCAGAGCGCTTAATCCCGCTATAACACAAATTATTAAATACGCCAACATGGCTGCGCCACCAAGAAAATCATTAATTATAAAATACCAGTCAGAATGAGCTAACTTTCGGGTAAAAAAGGCATAAAATATAAAAATATGTACCGCGTTAGCCAGCGCGAAACAACCGATTCCATAAATCCACAGCAATTTGCTTCCAAAAATCTTTTCATTTTCTGTTAATGAGTCTTTCCTCATTCATTTTCCTTTCTTCGATATCAAACATCATGGGAGAAATTTTTGCCCTTTCAGATTTTACGGCACAATCTTCCCGTCGATGCTCAGGATCTTGCACGCCGGGTCTTTGGTACACCGGCGATTATTGCATTGCCCCCAGGCGCATGCCTTGGCTTCAGCTTCATTCTTCTGGCCATAGCAATATCCGTATATGCCGCCGCTTATCGACAGGGCAAAAGCCTTGTGATCATCTTTCGCAAGATAATTATACTTGTAATCATGGATCATCTTTTCATCGCCCAGCTGCGCCGGTATTGGATACATGCTGATGTCCTTGGCCGGCTTGGCATCCCACTTCCGACCGTACGCACTGCTCGGATAAGACGATCCTGCCGAATTGTGCGCCGCAGGGTCGGGATCTGTCGTTACCGCCGGGAGCGCAAAGTCCTTGATCCGGATCTTCTTAACGACCGACTCCTGCAGCCCCGGCTCCAACCGCACCAGTTCAGCCTGCCGCAGCCAGTCTTCACTCGGAACAATCCCGGCCTGGGCAAAATCAAAATCTATTCTTTTCGCCCGGACCTGCAGCCTCAACCCTTCGTTATATATATCTGCTACCTGGGATACTTTTTGACCGAGGTCCATGACCGGGAGCACGGCTTCCTGCGTGACTGAATTCCTTAAAACATAGACACCGTCAATCTCCCGGTTCTGCATGCGACTCATCATCGACTGCTTGGAGCCATTCCGGTCAAAAACCATGTTAACATTGCGTTCAATGAAAAACACACCAACATCATTCTCCTGTTTGAGCAGACCTAAAATACTGACCTGCCGCTGCCCCTGGTTCTGAAAAGCGCCGTTCTTCAGCGGGACCGCAGCCGCAATCCTGTAATCAAATAAATCAATTTCCGCATCCACGGCATACGTGCCGGGCCTGGATTTGAATTTTTCAAAATCATTCCGGCCGGATTCAAAAATATTATTGTATAGGAATTGCCCCCGCCAAGGATTCTTGATGATTGCCGCCCCCAACGCGCTCTGCATGGCCGGTATTCGCGCATCATCAACCATAAATTCTCCCATTGGCATAAAATCCATACCCCAGGATTCCAGCCGCTGCCCGTCAGAATACCACATCTGGATCGTGGATTCCGTATGCGGCACAGCGAAATACCGGGACGGAAAATCGGAAAGCAGCAGCCTCGAACGGATGATCTTGGTCGGCGTATCTTCCTGCTGGCCGTCGGCAATGAACATATGGCCGGCGTCAAATTGCGCCTGGATTGCCTCGACCGGAACCTTTGCCTTGCGGCCAGCCATGGCTTGAGGAGATAAAAAATCAATGGACCACATGATCCCAACCGAAAAAATAATGAAATAGGCCAGCACCGCCCAACGGATCGTCCGTGCCGTGTACCGCGTCACATGCTGATGGATGATCAGCGCCGCGTAAAAAATAATACCCAGACCGTCTCCAACGATCTTGGTTGATTGTATAAAGCTGGGGCTAACATCCAACCCCCACCATTGCTTCTGGCTCCAAAGGCCACTAATCATTTGCCCCACCTTCGGCGCCACCATATACAGGATCCCGTAACACATCCCCAGCATGATCCATGCGCCGACCATGATCGCGCCAACCTTGGCATAATCGCTGAATCGGCGGGTCAACGATGCCAGAAGCACCAGCGGCAGAATAAAACTCAGCCTTTCCAGAATGATCTCAGGTACGGCAAGAAATACATATTTAATGGCAACCTGGCTGACCAAAAGCATGCCGGCTTCCGCCAAAAGCGGAATGAGCACAAGAAAGATGCCCAGGAGCAGTGCTTTCGTCGCTATAACCGCTCGCCTGGACAACGGCCGTGAAAACCAGAATGCGCTTGTCCCGACGCACGGATCTTCATGCAGGCACAGGGGAATGATGACCACCACAAGCACCTTCTCGAGAAAATCAACCACCTTGTAAAAGAGAGGGGCAATCATCTGATATTCAATGTTGCTTGAGAAAAAATGCGCCCCGCCCACATAAAGAAACAATTTAAAAGCAAGGACAATACCCCACGCGCTCAAGAGTATCCTGAGCCGCCGGGCATCTTTAAAAAATAATGAACAGATAATCGTTGTCATGGTTTTCTCCAGTCTCACAAATTCGAAATTTTATATTGCCTTGCCAGCGCGACAAATATTTCCTTCAAGGTCTGCGGAAACACCTGGATACTGCTTTCCTGAGGAAAAAGCTCGCGGACTTTTTTCTCTGTTTCTCCCGGCTGATAGCAGCTCTCCACAAACGTGACGCGCATCTGGTCCTCCTGGAACCGCAGCCAGGACTCCGGGGTTTTAACCGTTGCCGCTGAAGGGCTGCCCAGGGCCACTTCCACTCTCTTGAACCGCTGGATCAGGGACGCGGTTTCTTCCTGGATCTTCAATTCCGCGCGATCAATGATGCCTATCCAGTCAGCCAGGCGTTCCACCTCGTCCAAGTCATGCGATGACACAAGGATCGTCCAATCCTGATCCCGGGTAATCTCGAGGAACCCGCTGATCAATTCCTCACGCACGAGCGAGTCCAGGCCGCTGAAGGGCTCATCCAATATCAATAATTTCGGACGATACGCCAACGATGAAATCAGGGCCGCTTTCATCTTCATGCCGCGGGAAAGGTCGCGCAGCCGCTGATGCAGCGGGAGATCAAACTGCGTCAAGAGTTCCTGGCAAAATTTCTGATCCCATTGGGGATACATTGTCCGGCAATAATTTAAGAAATACTTCACGGTCATCCAGTCCGGCATGTCCTGATTCTCGGAAACATAACCGATCTGAGCAAGCTGCTCCGGCCCCAGCTCAACACTGGGCTTGCCCATGACGGTCACGGCCCCGGAAGTCGGCTTCAGAATATTCATGATCATCTTGATCGTGGTCGTCTTGCCCGCCCCGTTGGGGCCGAGAAATCCGTATATCCCGTTGTAGGGGACCGCCAGATTCAATGACTGAACAACATTATTCCTGCCGAAAGATTTGGTTAAATTACTCGTTGCGATAGCGTACGCCATAATGACCTTTCCTGGGCTAAGACTGCCACTGCTTTTCAATAGCCTCAATAAATTCCTTTTTTGTTATCCCCAAACTTCTTGCCTCAACAATCATGCGCCCGATGTCATCTCCTAATAACCCCATTTTCTTCTCCTGACTTGCTATCCCGAATTCTGATACAACCGTGCCGATACCGACCCTTGTTTCTAAAAGATTGTCTCTCACCAGTTGAGAAACAGCTTTCTGGATTGTAATAGGGCTGATCCTTAACTCTTTACTGATTTCTCTTACAGAGGGCATGGAATCCCCGGGCTTCAACTGTCCGGAAATAATCGCCTTCTTTATCCCGAACACGATTTGCTCGTAAATGGGTATTCCTGATTTAAAAGTAACGGAGAAACTGAGCATTTGACTCCAATTCTAAGCATGTTGCCTTTTCCGCTTAAGTGTAGTATGCAACATATAACACCTATTTGTCAAGGGCTAGCAGTACATTTTTATTATTTCGTTCAATAAATACGCCATTAATTATTACAAGACAATATGCGCCAGTAAGTTATAACTCATCTATAAACATGAAGCGGTCATGCGGGGTGGAAAATAATAACAGCACTATTTGACAAGCCGGCTATTGTAACGTTCTTCGTATCGGATCCAGAAGGCCTTCCAATCCATTAAGTTTTATTTCATAAATACTTTCCAGCATCATTCCCAAAGAACTTTTCGGAAATCCTTTACGGCTAAACCAGCAAAGGTATGTTTCCGGCAAATCAATAAGCAGCTGATTCTTATATTTTCCAAAAGGCATGCGCGCTTGAAGAAGCTTGAACAGATATTCTGGATCTGGGAATTCTGTTTGCCCGGGCATTGTCACGGTATTTTCTCGATCAGCCGCTCACGAAGAACAGCAAATGCCCCGGGCGCCGCGTCAAAGGGGATCCAGCAGGCATGAAGGCCGCCGTGGATTGCTTCAACGGGTCTTTGTTGATTATCATACCGAGCTTCAATCGTCAGCACCACATCCTTGTCCGGTAAACACAACTCATAAGAACTG
>JBAXBM010000102.1:0-7912 GCA_037141995.1 Candidatus Omnitrophota bacterium | reverse complement strand
ATACCAACGGCAGTATCGCTGTCGATGGACTAAGGAATAGATTGATTAAATTCAAAGGATAGAGTAATCCAAGCTTTACCTGCGCAAAAACAGGCATTCCGGCAGCGACAGAATGACACCAAAACGAAAACCTACCATGCCATAATTCCCCATAAAAATAATGCAGGAATCCATATTTGACAGTCAGTGTATCCATAGTATCCAGGTGAATTTTAAATTCCCAAAAACCTGGCAATAAAAGATAGTGAAAAAAAGCTAAAAATGGAATTGTCACAAAAATAAGTAATAAAATAATATTTCTCAGGATACTATTGCTTATCATAAACACGGTTCCCTGAAAAAATAACTTGAAAAAAAGAAGGTAAAAATACAATACCTAACATCGGAGAAACTAATTCAATAAAAAACGAACTTATAAAACCTGACAAAAAAAGTAACTCAGGCGCACCATAAGACCCAAAGAAAAATATAATCAGGCCTTCTCTTGCGCCAAAACCTTTAAAACAAAACGAAGCTTTAGCCATTAAATCAATGAGCGGATAACATAAAAGAATATCAAAGATTTGTATCTTTAAATGAAGCGAACAACTTATCAAATAAAAAGTCATTATCTGCGCAGAAAAACTTAACACAGATAAACCCCAAAGTTTAACAAAGCAAGGTAAAGGTACCCCATACCTCTTTAACCATCCTGGAAAATCTATAGGCAACATAGAACTGCAAAATATGAGACCTTTTAGTTTACATAATCCAAGAATTAAGAAAGCACCAATAGCCCACGAAAATCTACTTAAGAATCCAAGTGCTAAATAAATAAATGAAATTGAAATACCATCTTTCCTTGAAAACCCGTAATGTCGTTCCAAATAAACAACTCTACTGAACTCCCCCAGATAAAACGGCATCAAAATCTTAAACACTGCTATCGATGAATTGATGGCAAGTGCGTCTTTAAATGGAACATTAATCCTGGAAGCAAGAAGTAAATTTTGCCATACCATAGAACTTAGCAATGGTACAGATACAAAAGACATCACTAAAGCTTCCAAAATGTATGTTAGGTCAGTATGCTGTATATAAGAAATAAAATGATTTTGCCTAAATCTTGAGCAGATAACAATCAATAAAACCGAACTGATAAACATTGAAAAAATAATATTTCGTTTCTTTAATAACACTACTTTATTCCTTAAGGTAAAGAAATTTATTCTTAACTAAAAACTCACAAATCTTCTGTGCATACCATTCATAAACATACGAAGGCGGATGGATATCATGATACTCTTCAGGAAGAGCCGACGGATCAAGAACAAACTTAGCAGCAGGAACATCCAATATCCTGCTGCATCCAACCACATAAAACATAACAACTGGAATTCTTTTATATTTCTTTAAGAATACATTCAACATATATTCACTATTTTGCTGAGCGTAATAATTGTTCCAATTGAATCCTTTGGGATTAAATAAATCTTGCGGAGATGGCTTCTTCCATAAAAACCGAAGTGAGTAAATTCCCACACACACAGTTCTGTATACTCCAGAATAGGAAGATAATAATGAATGAAATTCTATTTGCCAAGGCTGATCCATGTTAAAAAATGCAGGGGTGTTTTCTTTATATAAATCCCTATTGTGATGAAATAAATATTTTAGTCCCGCAAGCTTGCTACCAAAAAGAAATGGCCTCCGCCCCTCGTTCGTATGCTGAATAATGATAAGATCAGGATCAAACTCATTAATAAAATACTCTGCGTACGCAATGTCCTGAGACAAGACATACGCATACAGTCCAGCGTTCCAGACCTCTACTTTCCCCGGATATATTTTATCGAAAATTTTTTGCATATCAGCAGGATAAGTATCATTATCACTTACAAGGGCTCCCTGAGTATTAGAACCGCCAAACACTGCAATCCTAAATACACCTTTAGGCTTTATCTTCAATAACGTCTTTCCTCGAAAACCAAGTCCATTAACTGAAACAAGTCTGTCTGAATATTTTGTTTCCTTTGAGCTCACATGATCAAATTCAAATGAAACACCTGGTTTTAATTCATACAAACGGTCGGCGTTTCTTGATGGTTGAAATAATTGAATCTCAGCGCGCTGAAAATATAGAAACTTACGTAGCACAGCAATATCCGCACCAGTATAAAATAAAACGATTTCACTACCTAATAACGAAAGAATAATGACAAAAACCGTCAGAAGAAAATTGCGCAGCATATATTTCTTTCTATCTTGCTAATTAAATATCGACAGCTTCTCTTTTTGATACCACATCTGAAACATAATATACGTCCCGATCTTTTTACGGTGATCTTTTTTTGATAATGCATGTTCTTTAAAAATTTGCCTTATGTACTCAGGATTAAATAAACCTTGCTTGCATATGAATGCTTGCTCCGTAAATTCATTTATCAAACAAGTAAACTTTTTATTCCCAACCAGATGGCAAACGGCATGGAAAAGCCCTGTTTCTTTCTTTGAATAACCTCTTTGGGTAAATACTTTCTGAACACAAACTTTAACAAATATTTTTGATAAATATATTCAGTTGGTAAGTTCCAGATAAACTCCATTAAAATATGATCAAGATAAGGCACACGGCATTCAAGAGAAGCGAACATTGAAGCCCTATCAGCTTTAACCAATAAATCATTGGATAAATAACCATATATATCCATATATTGAATTCTCTTGAGGACACTCATCTGTTGATACTTCTCAAAAAGACCATAATAATAATTAGAAAGTTCATTGGAATTAATTTTCTGTCGTAATGCCGCAGAATATAAAAGATCCTTTTCTTTATTCAAAAATGATCCCATCCAATGAGAATGCCGCATGCAGGGATCCTGCCAGACCTCTTCCGCTCTTAACAATTGCTTGATTTTGAAATCTATGGAAAAGTATGCATGCTTAACCGGTAAGATTCCAGCCAATAAGCGCAACATATTTTTCGAGAATGCCAACGGCAATCCTTTGAATCCTTCAAGGAATTGATGCGCCTTATAAGTTGGATATCCCATAAACAACTCATCCGCTCCATCACCTGATAATACTGTCTTCACATGATACCGAGCAAACCTGCTAAGAAAATTTGTTGGGAATATTGATAAATCACCGAAAGGCTCATCCATCTGATATGAAACAGAATGAAAGATATCAAGAAAATTTCTCAATGTGAACACGGCATGATGATGCTGCGTCCCTAAAAACCGGGCCACATTCTGAGCATAGGGTGATTCATCAAAAGTTTTTTCATCAAAGCCAATAGAAAAAGTAATGCATTTCCTTTGCAAGACATGATTCGCCAGCGCAACCAAAATACTGGAATCCAGACCTCCACTTAGAAATACACCAACAGGCACATCCGCAATCAAATGTTCCCGGACCGATGCTTTCAATAATTGTTCCAAACGCTCCGCTGCGGAAGTAAAACACAGCATATGCGCCTGAGATTTATCTTGATCGAGATCCCAATAAGGATGCATTCTTAATTCCGATCTAGAATAAGTCAGGAATGATCCGGGCATAAGTTTGAAGATGCCACGGTACATAGAAAACGGTGCCGGGACATATTCCAACGAAAAATACAGATCAAGCGCCCTTAGATCAATCTCTCGCCGGATGCAAGTCAATTTCATTAAAGATGTCAATTCAGAAGAAAAAGCAAATATCCCGTTAGCGTGATGATAATATAAAGGTTTTATCCCCATCCTATCTCGGGCAATAAAAAGGGACTTTTTTCTCTTATCCCAAAGAGCGAAAGCAAACATTCCTTTAAGTTTACTCAGACAAAGTTCACCCATTTCCTCATAAAGATGGACAATAACTTCAATATCTGTCGTTGAATAGAACCTGTGCGACCGCTCCTGCAACTCTTTCTTCAAAGAAAGTGCATTGTAAATCTCGCCATTACAAACAAGAACAATTGTTTTATCTTCATTAAAAACCGGCTGAGACCCAAAAGATGTTAAATCAACAATGCTTAACCTTGAAGCTCCGAGATAAAGTCTTTCTTCAGAATCACAATACTCACCTTGTGAATCAGGACCTCGATGGAACAAGGACTTTAACATATTCTTTCGATCAATCATGTTATGATCTAATGGGATTCCTTTAACTCCACAAATACCACACATATGCCTTTCATGCCTTTCTTGAAATAAGCCTTACCTTTAATCCTTCATGGCTCTTGGCTATCAAATAATTTCTCATATATCGTTTCTGGCAAAAGATTGAATTTACTTAATGTTTTAAAAAATATTTTAAATGGCCGAATAATTCTTTGATAATTTGGATAATATTTAAAATCTTTTGTTTCCTGCGTCAATATGGCTTGAAATTCCCTCTCATCAATACTCAATTCTTTTAAACATTGACGGACATTATCATTATATTCTGGTAATTCTGCCAACATTTTAAGTGCTGATTCTCGATTCTTATATCCAGACCTTATCTGAGCTGAATAACATATTCTTCGGTCATCAAACCCAAATTTATTAAGTTTAACATACGAAACCAAGCCTTTATACGTGCAATCAAAATGGTGCCCGCCGCCGGCTTCCCAACCAACTTCCTTTTTAAGAATCTTATCTATTTTAGCTGGATCATAATCATTTAAATAAAATGGCAGTTGTATTATTTTGATTTTTTTAAAAAATATATAATTTACAAAATCCATTAGATGCATCTTGTTAAAATCCTTGATACGCGGGCCACCAAATATTTTCATAAGATGATCAAAATACATCCCATCACAATAATTCTCTTTTAGGGGATTTACACCTTCAGTCCTAAAAGATATCGAGATAACAACATAGGGGACATTATATTTTATAGCAGCTTTATAAATCGATGATCCTACACCAATACTGCATGGAAGGCAAAGATCAGGAATTGACGCTTTCAGACAAGCTTTATACATTTGTTTTACTTCGTCATTATCAAATTTATATTCAATAATATCTACATTTAATACCTCAGAAGCTTTTTTTATATTTTGTTGTGCGACAGGATGCACCCAACCATTATCAAGATGCACACCTAATGGCCTTAAACCAGCCTTCTTGAGCGTATATAAAGCAAATATACTGTCTCTGCCGCCACTCACACCGACAACGACATCATATGGCCTATTCTCACCGGCTTTCATTATTTGTCCTACTAAATTCCTAAAAGAATCACCAGAATTATCCACAGGATACCTTTTATCTAATCTGTCGTGAATTGCACAATAATTGCATTCGTTATTCACATCAATTCTAAAATTTGAAACACTTGAATCACAAACACATCGGCGACACATGGTGTACCTCATGGGGCCCTCCACATTAATTGTCATCAATTGATAAAATAGTATTGCTGAAAATAATAAAATTGTTCAAAACCAACACATCCAAACCGCATTCTCGAAAAGAAATCAATGCGTCTTGCGGAGAACATACAATCGGCTCCTCATGCTTGTTAAAACTGGTATTTAAAAGGGTCGCGGTCCCCTTTTTATTCCCATAATATTGCAGAATCTTGTAAAGTCTTGGATTATCATTTTCTGAAAGAATTTGAGGACGGGCAGTACCATCGATATGAACACCGGCAGGAGAATTCTTTAATAATTTATCATGACAATCAACGGCCAATGTCATAAACTTTAAAGCATCCGCAGCACCATCAATCCGCTGATACAAACTTTCCGATTCAAAATCAGTACTCACGGGTGCAAAGGGCATAAAAGAAGAGCGTTGCATTTTCTCATTTAACCATTTCATAACAGTCATATCATCTGCCCGATACAATATCGAGCGATTCCCTAAAGCCCTGGGCCCGAACTCCATTCTCCCATTAAAATGCCCTACCGTATATCCATTAATCAATAAATCTGCGATTTTCTGACATAAAACTTCTTCGGTAAGAAACGAATAAATGACATTTTCCTGATCAAGAAAAGAACGAATATAATCATCCGTATACTGAGAACCAAGATAAATATTCTGTAAATAAAAAGGCGGTAATTTCAAGAATGCCAATCCGGCCCCTATCGCTAACCCTCCATCTCCCATATGCGGAAAGATATAAATATGACGAAGACCAGGAATATCTTTAACCCTGTGATTAATACTAACATTAGCAAAAATCCCCCCGGCCAACGCCACTCTTGTTATCTTAGTTTTTAATAACCACCAGGAAATAAACTTTACAATTTCATTCTCAAAATTCTTTTGAAAATTGAAAGCAACATCTTCTCTAGAATATTTATTTAAACATTGATAAACTCCACTGTGCAACGTTTCTAAAAAAAAATGATTCTTCTGATTAAATCCACCAGTCGTTTCAATAAAATGAAAACAAGAATGTGCTATTGTCAAAATTTCATGGTTACACTGTCCATAACCAGCGAGACTCGTAATCTTGCCCTCGTGACGTAAAGGTAAAAATCCTAAATATTCAGTTAAACGAGAATAATAAACACTAACGGCACTAAATCCAGATTGCTCATAAATACGTCTGATACTATTCCCGCTTCCAATATTCACTGTAAGACTAACACCATCGCCCATCGCATCAAGCGTGACAACCAGTGTCTCTTGATCTGTCTCTCCTGAGTAATAGGCACTTGCCGCGTGTGCTTCATGATGACCAACAGAATTAACAGTGGCATTAATACCTAAAGCCGCCAATCGTCCAGCTATGATCTTGCGGGAAAGAAATCCATCAAAAATCTCAGGTAAATATAAGTAATGCCAAACAACCTGAAGAATAATGTATAAATTCAGAAGATAACTAAAAGAAGAACTTTTATGTCTAAATAAATCATGCGGTTGAGGAAAAAGGCGCAACATACTTATTGGCGTCATACGTGAGGCCAGCACAACAACATCAATCTCTCCTGGGGCAATGCCTGTATATGCCAAGCATTCTTTAATAGAAAGCTTTGGAAATCCACCTTGGAACTTCTTTCTACTTAAACGTTCCTCATTGATAGCGAACAAAAGCTCACCGTCTCTGAAGATAGCAGCACCACAATCATGATTATCACAAATACTCAACACAATCACTGCTAAACCTCGTATTATTGATGACCCCCGTAACAGCAACCTACACTTTGTCTCTATTTATTTAAAAATACAAATCAGATTTTATCCTCCATAACAGCTACCAGGCCTGAAAAAGCTTTTGAAATCTCATTAAAAGATAATCGTTGTAGCTGAAATAGAAATTGATACGGACGAAAATAGAACTCACGGATTGCCTTTTTCTGAAGCCGGCGCAATATGGGCGCAGTTAATCCTGGAGTTACCCAAATAGGCTCATTCGATGTAAAAGATATATAGGATGAATAACGTTGCCACACATCAGTATCCAACGTCCCATCAGGTCGGAAACCAGTATCTATTTCCCCTTTTCTTGCCAATTCCGAAAAAAGTTGCGAACCCGGGTAGGGAACAAAAATACTGAATTGCGCCATATCCAAAGGAAGCTTCTTAGAGAACGCTATTGTTTGTAAAGAATGAGCATAAGACTCGCCAGGTAATCCAAGAATAAAAAGACCTGAAATTTTGATCCTTGTTTTCTTCTTGATCAACCGTAACCCTTTTTCAATATCAGCAAGACATGTTCCTTTATGAACATTATCCAATAAAGACTGTACTCCCGATTCAATGCCAAAAGCTATGTCATGACAACCTGATAATTCCATCTCATCAATCATTTCCTCATCAATAAAATTCACATGCCCCTCACACCCCCAGCGAAATTTAAGTTTCAAACTCTTAATCTGTTTACAAATCGCCAGGACTCTTTTCTTATCACATGTAAAGATAGGATCCATGAAAAATATGTAATCCGTCTTATATGTAGTAATCAACAACTGAATCTCTTCAAGAACCTGGTCAATGCTGTAACA